>DATBCR010000287.1:0-5009 GCA_036270375.1 Pseudonocardiaceae bacterium
CGGCCGCCGCGGCCGGCAATACCTGGACGGTGGCCAGTGATCCGCACCAGGCCACCGGCTACCAGACCGCGACCCTGCTCGGCGACGGCCGGGTCCTTGCCGTTGGCGGACAGGGCACCAGCGCCGAATTGTTCAACCCCACCACCGGCGCGTGGACCGTCGCGGCAAGCATGCACGTCGCCCGAGGCTTCGGCACCGTGACACTCCTGCGCAACGGCCAGGTCCTGGTGACCGGCGGTGTGAACGGCGGACTTCCGTTGGCCAGCGCGGAACTCTACAACCCGGCCACCAACCAGTGGACCCTGACCGGAAACCTGACCAACGGCCGGGTGCAGCACTCCGCGACACTGCTGGCCAACGGCACGGTGCTGGTTGCGGGCGGGAACGTGAACACGCTGACCCCGTGGGGCTACTACGTGGAACCCAGCGCCACCGCCGAAATCTTCGACCCGGCAACCGGCCGTTTCACGCCGACCGGCGCCATGACCAAGCCACGCGCGATCTTCACGACCACGTTGCTGCGCGACGGAACCGTACTCACGGCCGACAACGGCGCCACCGACCTGTACAGCCCGAGCACCGGCCAGTTCACCGCGACCGCCGCGCTGCCAACGGATCTGGACTCCTACGCCGCGGTTGCGTTGTCCGACGGCCGCGTGCTGTCGCTCGGCGGCGTCCGGGGCAGCACCACGGCCAGCGAGATCTACGTGCCGGCCACCCGGACCTGGCAGACCGCCGCGAGCATGACCGACGACCGTTCCCAGCAGCCGTTCTCCGCCGTGGCGCTGTCCGATGGCCGGGTGCTCGTGACCGGTGGCGACCCGTACGGAAAGCTCGGCGAGGTATGGGATCCGGCGGCCGGCTTCTGGACGCCGACCGGGGCCATGTTCAACTCTGTCACGAGCGAATTCGGGATGGTCCGGCTCACCGACGGGCGCGTGCTGATCGACGGCGGCGCGAAACCGGACGTGACGTGCCCGTCCGAGGGCGGCGGATGCCAGTTCGGACCGGTGCACCCAGCTGAGATCTACACTCCGTAGCACGAGGCACACCATCGGGAGGGTCAGCGATCGTGGTTCGGGTGCTGATCGTCGATGACGACCGGAAGTTCGTTCCGTTGCTGGAGCGCGGTTTCCGGTACGAGGGCTTCGACGTCACCGCCGCAGCCACCGGGGCGGCCGGGCTCGACCTCCTGCACGAGGCCGAGCCCGACGTCGTGATCCTCGACATCGGCATGCCGGGCCTTGACGGGTTCGACACCCTCCGTCGGATCCGGACCGCGAGCGACGTCCCGGTGGTCATGCTCACCGCCCGCGACGAGGTCGCGGACAAGGTCACCGCACTCGGCGCGGGTGCGGACGACTATGTGCCCAAACCGTTCTCGTTCGACGAACTCCTCGCGCGGGTCCGCGCGGTGCTGCGCCGCAGGGACGTCGCCGCCGATCCGGTGCTGTCCTTCGCCGACCTGCGGGTGGACCTCGGCACGCGGGCGATCGTCAGGGACGGACGCCACATCGAGCTGACCGCGCGGGAGTTCGACCTGCTCGTGTACTTTCTCCGCCATCCACGGCAGGTGCTGACCCGGGACGCGCTGCGGCAGGCGGTGTGGGGATTCGACTGCGACTTCGACACCAACGTCGTCGACGTGAACCTGAGTCACCTGCGCAAGAAACTCGGGGAACCGAGGCTGTTGCAAACGGTTCGTGGTGTCGGGTACGTACTGCGGACGTGACGATGTCGATCCGGTCGCGGATGGCCCTCGGTGTGACCGTGCTGATCGGCGTCGTGCTGGTGCTGGCGTCGGTGCTCACCTACCAGTTGCTGGCAGCCAGCCTGCTGGCCGACATCCGGCGTGATGTCGACGCGAGAGCGCGGGCGTACGGCGTGATGGCCACGACCGGTGACCTCGACGTGTTCAGCGCGCCGGACGTGTTCCTGCAGATCCTGGGATCCGACGGCCGGCCGACGCGCAGTTCTGGCAACCTGGGCGGCCGGGTGCTGCCGGTCCCGGCAGCCGCGTGGCAGGGCCAGGTCGTTGACGTCCAGCTTGCCGGCCGACCGCTGCTGCTGACCACCGCCGCGCTACGCGGTGGCGGTGGGCGGATCGTGGTCGCACGGTCGCCGGTCACGGTGTACGGCGCGCTGAGCCGGCTCCGGGAGTTGCTGGTCATCGTGGACGCCGCCGCCCTCGTCGTGGCCGGCGTGCTCGGGTGGCTGTTCGCGCACGTCACCCTGCGGCCGGTCGCCCGCATGACCGCGGCCGCCGACCAGGTGCGGGCCGGCGGTGACCTCTCCCGTGGCGTGACGCACCGAGGACCCGCCGACGAGATCGGCCGGCTCGCCGTCACCTTCAACGGCATGCTGGCCGAGCTGGACACCACCCATCGGCGGCTCGACGAGTCCAACCAGCGGCTACGGCGGTTTCTGGCCGACTGCGCACACGAACTGCGGACCCCGCTCACCCTCGTCATGAGCAACCTCGACCTGATCGCCAAGATCGGTGACAGCGATCCGGAATTCCGGGTGCGGGCGCTGGCCGACGTGCACGACGAGGCCGACCGCATGGCCAGGATGATCACGCAGCTGCTCATCCTCGCGCGGGCCGACAGCGGCCTCGGCATGCCCGCCGAGCCCGTCGACGTCGGCCAGGTCGTGCTGGACGCCTGTCAGCACGGGCAGCGCATGCGCGGCGACGCCACGTTCCTGGGAGACCACCCGGCCCTTGCCGGCGTCACGGTGTGCGGCAACGCCGATTACCTCCGCCAGGCACTGCTCATCCTGCTGGACAACGCGGCCAAGTACACCCCGCCGTCCGGCGACGTCCGTGTCGAGTCCGTGATCGAGGACGGGCACGTGCTGATCAGCGTCGTCGACACCGGCATCGGCATCACGCCACACGACCTGCCGCACATCTTCGACCGCTTCTACCGTGGCACAACGACGAACGGCGCCACCGGCACCGGTCTCGGCCTCGCCATCGCCACCTGGATCACCGAACAGCACGGCGGCACACTCGCGGTGCACAGCAGTCCGGGCGCCGGCTCCCGCTTCACCCTGCGACTTCCCTTGGTACCACGGGCAACGAGCGGCTGACCTGGCGCCGGCCACGGGTTCGGATGCGGAAGATGACCAGACCGGCGAGCGCGAACCCGGCCGTCCACACCAGCCCGAGCGCGAGGTGGCCCCACAGCGCGGTGTGGCCGAACGCGCCGCCGACGGCGAACTGCATCGGGCCGAAGGACGGAAACCATTGCAGCACCGGCTTGTTGGCCAGCGGATTGCCGAGCGGGTTCTGCAGAAAGGTGTCCAGCAGGCCGCCCATGATGATCAGGAAGAATCCCTCAAGGTCACCCCGGACCAGGACGCCGAGCAGCAGGCCGAACGCGCCGTAGGTGAGGGTGATGACGGTGTATCCGGCCAGGATGGCCAGCCACGCGGTCGGCGCCGGCCGCCAGAACGCGAGCAGGACCAGCGCACCGTAGCCGGCGACGGCGGCCGCGATGAGTGTGACGGCAAGGGTTTTCGCGGTGATCAGGGCGTGCTGCCAGTAGCCGGCGAACACCAGCCGCCGGTCGAAGGCCAGTGCCTTGCGGATGGCGTCGAAGACGGCGAAGCCGACGATCAGGGTCAGCGAGTTGAGGCCGGCACTGATCAACGTGAGCCGGCCGCCGTCGACGGTCAGGACGGTGCCGGTGGCGAACAGGCGGAAGCTGAGGGTCTGATGGCCGACCAGGTTCTGCATGAGCAGGTACCAGACGGGCACGAAGGCGACGAGCAGGATGCCCGCGAGCCGGTTGCGGGTCTGGTTGCGGACGGCGAAGCGCAGGGCGGTCGTGAACTGCCCGTAGCGCGGCCGGGGTGTGGCCAGGTCAGGCATGGGTGCTCCCGATTTCAGCGCGCGCGGTGAGCCGGCCGTCGGTCAGGTCGGCGAGGGTGTCGAAGCGGTCCTGTTCGAACACGAGGTGGGTGATGATCACGATCGCGGTGCCGCCGGTTCGCAGGTCCCGCACGAGGTCCCAGAACCGCAGGTAGGTCTCCCAGTCGAAGCCCTGATAGGGCTCGTCGAGCAGGAGCACGTCGGGTTCGTGCAGCAGCGCGAGCGTCAGGTTGAGCTTCTGCCGGGTGCCACCGGAGAGGTCGGCGGCCGGTGTACCGAGAAAGCCGGTGTAGCCGAGCTGTTCGACGAGACGCACACCACTGTCCATAGTAGACAGACGGTACGCGGCGGCGAAGTAGCGCAGGTGTTGTTCGACGGTGAGACTGCCGCTGAGTACCGGCTCCTGCGGGCAGTGGCCGAGGGTGCCGTTCAGGTCGATCCGGCCGTGGTCGGCGACAAGGGTGCCGGCGAGACAGTTGAGCAGCGTGGACTTCCCCGCGCCGTTCTCGCCGACGACGGCCACTAGCTGACCCGGTGCCACGGTGAGGTCCACGCCGCGCAGAACCTGGTGTCGGCCATAGGATTTCCGTACGTCCTCGGCCTTGAGTACGGGATTCATGGGGCGCTCCCTTCGGTAGGTGGTGTCAGCAGGCCGGCGGCGTACACGGTCAGGACCTCCCGCGCCCAGCGCGCCATGCCCTCGGTGGACAACGGGTCGACGCCGATGATGTCGGCGAGGTGGTCGTGCAGCAGGAACACGGCAAGGTCGTTGGCGGTGAGGAAGGCCGCGCGGACGTCGGGGTCGAGCCCGGGTGTTGCCATGCCTGCGGCGGCCATGGCATCCAGCGCGGCCCGGCCGACCTCGTAGAGCCGGCGGAACAGGGCACGGCCGGTGTCCCCGCCGGACAACAGCAGCCGGCGCAGGTAGGCTGGCACCGGCGAGTCGGGCGGCAGTTGCCTTGCCACCGCCTCGGCGAGGGAGCCGGCTGCCTGCGGGTCGGTCAGGCTCGGGGCGTGCTCGCCGGTCATCTCGCCGAGCAAGGTGTCGAACAGGCCGATGACGTGCTGGTCGACGGCGGCCAGCAGGCCGTCCTTGGTGCCGAAGTGGTGCACCACCAGCGCGGGGGAGACG
>DATBCR010000288.1:0-3448 GCA_036270375.1 Pseudonocardiaceae bacterium
TTCGACACGGCCGTGTGCACGCTGTCGCTGTGCAGCATTCCGGACGACCGGGCCGCCCTCACCGAAATGCACCGCGTATTGAGGCCGGGCTGGCGGCTGGTACTGCTCGACCACATCGGCAGCCATCATCGCCTGATCTACTTCGGACAGTGGCTGCTGGAGAAAGCCACCCTGCGCAAGATCGGCGACTACCAGACCCGTCGCCCGCTGCTGCACCTGAGCGACCTGGGGTTTACCGTCCAACGCCAGGAACGACGCATAGCCGGCACGGTCGAACGTGTCCTCGCCGTCAAAGTGTGACGCCCTATCCCGACGCGGGTGGCTTGTCGTGCGCGATGCCCTCCTCGATCGCGAACCGGGTCAGCTCCGGCCGGCGGCGCTGGCCGGTCTTGTCCCGAATCCGGTCCAAATAGGACCGAACGGTTCGGATGCTGATCGACATGGTCTCCGCGATGTCCGCGTCCCGCTCCCCCGCCGCCACCAACGACAACACCCGGCGCTCCTGCGCCGACAGTTCGATCCACGGCCCGGCCTGCCGCTCCCGCGACGAACTCAGCACGAACGCGGCCAGGATCGGTGACACATAGCTGTTGCCGGCCGCGATGGTCCTGATGGCCCGCAATATCTCCGGCCCATCCGTGTCCTTCGACAGATATCCCCGCGCCCCGGCCGAGATCGCGCCGAGCACCTCCGGTCGCCCGGCGTGCGCCGACACCACCAACACGTTGTGCCCCATACCAACGACCGCCATCACAGCCGCCGTGTCCCGTACCCCGTGCAGTTTCAGGTCGAGCACCACGACCCCGCCCGGCGCCTGACGGCCGGCGGCGAACCTGGCCACCGAATCCGCCACGACCCCCAACTCGATGTCCGGTGTCTCCTCAAGGACCTTGGCCACCGCGGCCCGGTACAGCGGGTGGTCCTCGATCACCCCGACCAGGATGCGGGCCGCGGGCGTCGCACCACCGGCCTCCGAGACCGCCTGTGTGTCAGTCACTTCCGGCCCCCCGCCGCAGTATCATCGGCCGCCCCCGGCACTGCCGACCAACGCATGCGCCGCCGCCGGGTCCAACGCGGGCCCGGTCGGCAGCAGATCCAGCAACGTGCCGGCGATCCGCTGCGGCGACACGCCCGCGTAGCCGAGTAGCTTGGCCGCGGCCGGTCCCATCGGATACTTCGTCCCGGCATCGGTGATCAGGTACTCGGCCGAACCGCTACCACCGTTGCCGATCGCCTCGGTGGCCAACACGCCAGTTCCCGGCGCGACGTAGATCTCATCGGCCACCATGTCCCCGCTGCCCGCGGTCACCGGCATCACGGTCGCCCCCTTCGGCAGCGGCAGCGCGCCGGCAACCACCAACCTGGTGTTGTCCTGCCCGTCCCCCACCGCGCACAGCACGGCATTCGGCCCAGGTCCGGTCAACGAGGGCGGCGTCAACGGATACCCGGCCGATGTCGCCGCCGGCGTCCCACCGTTGTCCCCGGACCGAGCCATACCGGCCGCCGCCGCGACCGGCACCCGCACCGCCTGGTGCGCCGGATCGGGATAATCCGGGCTTGCCAACGCAAGCAGCTCCTCGGTCCGCGTGATGTGCCGCAGTGCGCCACCGACCACCAGGTAGTAGTTGCCACTCCCGTCGTCGAGCACGTCACCGACCGACGTCCGGACCGCGCCGACGTTCGGCCCGGGATCCCCACTGCCGGCCACGGTGATCACACCAAGGTCCTGCCCGGCCGGCACGGTGTCCAGCCATGCCTGCGACACCGGCACCACGGCGGCACCCGCGTACCCGAGCGCGGCCGCCGAAGTCTGGTCCGGCAGCCGATAGCTGTGCCCACCGGCGAGCAGGAACTCGGCCGACCCGACCCCGACCACCATGCCCTGCCGCGCACCGAGGTCCTGACCGCCCGCGGATCCGGCACCCAGGATGAGGGTGGCGATCGGCGGCGCCGCGACCGGCAGATCAGCCGGCTTGCGCGAACAGCTGACGAACGTCGAGTCGGTCAGCTTCCCGGCCGCCGGCAACGAGTCCGGCGCCCCCACGATCCCCTCCATCGCCCCCCGAGACGCGGCGGACAGCTTCGCCGACGACATGGTGACCGTCGACGCCTGCCCGTTCCCGCCGGCCGCCAGCAGTGCCGAGGTGTAGTTCAGCATCGGATGCAGCAGATGATCACCACCGAGCACGTACCGGGTGCCGGTCTGCTGCTCGACGATGACCTGCCCGCCGTGCTGCCAGTCCGCCGAACTGGACGGGTTGAGCAACCCGAGTATCCCGAACACCGCCGCGATCAGCACACCGGCCGCGACCCCGATCAGCGTGCCGAGCACGAGGCGCCGGCTCGGCGACGTCGGATGGTTGGCGTCAGCCGCGACCAGCGCGGACACCAGACGTCGCCGCAGGAACTGGTATGCCTGGATCTGGTCGCGCTGTGTCCACATCGTCGCGGCCCCCGTGCCGTTTCATTCCCGATCATGCTGTACGCAGCCAGGTGAGCATACCTATGCTGAGGGTGACACAAGACGGCTGTACCGCAACGTTTTCCACATGGTTGAGTAATACCTCGAATGCCCCACAACGACGGCACGGATCGACGACAACGAAAGGCCCGGCGGTGGCCAATCTGCAGGCGGCGAAAGCCAAGGACCCGTCGCGTGCCAGGCCAGCACGCCCGCCCGTGCGCCCGCCCGTGCCGGCATGGCTTGCCACCGCCAGGAATGCGCGGACCGGCCGGTTCCGGCCGGTCGGCATCGGTCAGGTCGCGTTGTGGGAGATCGCCGCGGTCGCGGTGGTCGCCACCGTGCACCCGTGGCGTCCGGTGAGCATTGTCGTGGCGGCGCTGGCCGTTGTCGCGATCGTGTCCACTTCGGTACGCGGCGCCGGACTTTGCCTTTACCAGTGGATTGGCGTGTACGCCCGATTCCGCCGTCGCAAGGCGGCCAAACCACACGGCACCGATCCGCTCGCCGCCATGGTGCCGGACCTGAAACTGCGCCGGCAGATCGACCGCGCGGGCAACCGGGTCGGCCTCGCCGATCTCGGCGACTCGCTGACCGCCGTCGTGCGGCTGACACCGGCCGCCAGCCCGAACGAGGTCGCGTTGGTCGACATCCTCGTCGACGCGTTCGAACGTACCGATCTCCGGTTGGCCGGCGCGGAAGTGGTGGTGTGGGCACTGCCGAGCCCACCGAGGGCGCGCTACTACGGCGACCAGCGGGACCTTGAGCCGCTACGGGTGCACTGGCTGGCACTGCGCTATCGGGAGGCCGACGCGCCGGCGGCGGCACTGGCGCGGGGCGGCGGCGACCTTGGTGCCGCGAAGGCGACCGCGAGCGCGGCACTGGCCCTCGTCGGCCGGCTGGCCGGTGCCGGCTACGCGGGGGTGGTGCTCGACGAGCCGGAGCTGCGCCAGGAGTTGTTGGTGGCGCTGGGTTCCGACCATGCCG
>DATBCR010000289.1:0-3961 GCA_036270375.1 Pseudonocardiaceae bacterium
CGATCGCGCTGCGGGTGGCCGGCGCGCGGCTGGCGTTCCGGCGCACGTGGTCGGTCGCGTACCTGGTCGAGTACCTCGCGGACGACCGGCAGCGGCTCGGCCGGCTGTCGCTGGAGGGCGAGCGCAAGGTCCAGAACGTGCTCGACATCGGCTATCGCGACCTGCCAGGCCCGGTGCGCAAGGTGTACCGGATCCTCGGCCTGCACCCCGGCCCGGAGTTCGGCGCCGAAGTGGTCGCGGCGGCCGGCCGGCTCACACCGGATGTGGCCGACGAGGCGCTGGAAGTGTTGGTGGAGGCCAATCTCGTCACCGATCTCGGCCAGGACCGCTACCGGCTGCACGATCTGATCCGGCTGCACGCCAGACAGGTCGCCGAGCGGGACGGGAAATTGTTGGCACACCAGCGGATCCTGCGCCGGATCACCGACTGGTACCTGCACGGCGCGGTCGCCGCCGACCACGCCGTACTCGGCGAAGCGCGCTGACGACTCGGTCAGGTGGACGCGAATCTGTGGCAGGGCACCGCTTTCACGGCGGCCACGGCGATGGACTGGTTCCAGACCGAGCGGACGAACCTGCTGGCTGTCCTGCGGGCCGCGGCCGCCCAGCGGTGGGACGACGTCGTGTGGCAGCTGTGCGAGGCGCTATGGGCCTTCTACCACAGCAGAAAACACCACGCGGACTGGATCGAGGCGCACCAGCTCGGTATCGAGGCGGCCGTGCGGCTCGGCGACCGGACCGTCGAGGCCCGGATGTACAACCAGCTCGCAAGGGCGCACCTGGAGCTGGCCGATTTCGACCGGGCGAGCGACGAACTGGACGCGGCGATGGAGGCCGCGCTCGCGTCCGGCGAGCCACGGGCGGAAGCCGTTGTGCTGGAGTCGTTCGGGGTGCTGCGCCGGGAGCAGGGCCGGTACACGGACGCGATCGGGCGGTTCCGCGAGTCACGGGCCATCAACGAGATCCTGCGGGATCAGCGCGGCATCGCCTTGCAGTCCTACCACCTCGGCGACGTCCTGCTCCGCAGCGGCCAACCGAACGAGGCACTGGCCGCACTGGAGGACGCGCGGCAGATCAGCTGCCGACTCGGCGACGAGATGACGGATGCCAGGATTCGAATCGTGCTCGGCTCGGTGTACCGGGCACTGGACCGCGACATCGAGGCACGCCGGATGCTCGGCTCGGCGGTGGCGACGATGCGGGAACGCCGGCAGCCGGTGAAAGAGGCGCAGGCGTTGGAGATCCTGGTCGCGGTGGCACGACACGATCTGGACGGCGAGCTGTTCGCGGATTCGGCCCGACGGCTGCTCGAACTGTACGAGGAGACCGGCAGTCCGCGGGCCACGGTGGTACGGCGCTGGATCGAGTCCGGCGTCCGCCCGGACGATGCGTGATCCTGTTGTCCTTGCTGGGTTTCAGGGTGAGCGGCCGGGGTAGCGCAGTGGGCGGATCGACATCGACCACCGGTTTGGGCCGAGGCAGACATGCAGTGTCGTGGCCGTCGGCTCGGCTCGTCCTTCGACCAGCCAGCCGTGGACCGCGGCGGCGACGTGGGCCGGGTCGAGGCGGGACGTGCTGGTGGCGAGCAGGCGGGTGCCGTCGCGCAGGCCGATCAGGCAGTCGGTTTTCGTGCTGGCCACGGCCATTCCGGCGCCCGGGTACCTGTCCAGGATTCGCTTGATCCAGGCCGTCGCGTTCCTTTCGGTCGCGGTGTCGGCGTTCACCAGCACGTCGGCGCTCTCGCGTTGGCGTTGGTCCACCTCGGAGTTCTCGACGACGGTGCACAACTCCGTGCGGTCGTCGGGCCGGCGGTGGTCGCGAAGGATGGCGGGATAGCGGGTCAGTTCGATTGCGTGTCCGTCCGGCCGGACCCGGGCCGCCACCAGGTGTGCGGTCGGCTCGTCGCCACGTTCCGGTTTCGGGTCCGGGAACGCGAGTGTCCTCGGCCTGCCGGCCGGCAGGAGGTCCAGTACCTGATACAGCTCACGTTGCAGTATCGCCAGCGATTCGCCGGGCCGGCCAAGGGTGAGGTCGGTGACGGCGGTGATCGGGCCGGGGTCGTGCCGCGCGATCACGGCTCGTACCTGCGCGGCGAGATCACCGTCGGGGTCCAGGCGGGTGGCGACCGAGGGCAGCAGCGACCGGGGCGAGCGCTGGTCGAGTTCGGCTAGTCCGGTCGCGGCCAGCAGGAACGGGGTGCCGAGCGCGGCGCCGTAGAAGGCGACCGATCCGTGGTCGCCGATCACCACATCCGCCGCCAGCAACACGGCCTGCCAGCCGCTCTCCGGCGGAATGATCATCATGCCGGCGTCCAGCGGGTCCTTGAACGCCCGGCGGATCGTCCACATCGTGTGCCGGAACCAGACGTTCGGGTGCAGCACCAAGGCCACCCGGAACTCGTCCGACGGAAGTTGCGCCACCAGACGGTGGGCGAGTGTGTCGTCGATGCCGACGGTCGAGTGCCGGCCCCAGGTCGATGTCAGCACCACGAGCGTGCGCCGGTCGCCGACCCCGAGTGCCCTGCGGTAGCGCGCCCGGCGGGACTTGTTGGCGTCCATCCGGTCGAACGTCGGATCCCCGATGACCACGCCCCGGTCGCCCGCCTCCCGACAGGCCGAACGCAGCTGATCATGTTGCGCCTGATGGGAAAGACAGATGACCCGAGGCAAACTGCCGTCCACGCCGACGATCTGTGCCCGCGCCATCCCGGCGGGCGACGTGTCGTCACCGGTCGCCCACGGCACGATCCGGCTGTACCCGGCGCCGTGCGGCAGCAGCACGCGAGGCCCGGACAACTCGGCCATCCGACAGTTGGCATGCGCCGCGAGCACGAGATCGAAGTGCCGGGCTTTGGCCCGAGCCCAGGACAAGGGCGTGATCCCGATCGACGACAGGTAACCGCGCAACCCGGCCGCGAACCGCGACCCACTGTCGATCACGAAGTGAATGGCGATCCGCCGGTCGGACTGAATCGCCGCCAGGACGTCCACTAGTCGGTTCCAGTCCGTCATGGTCCGAATGACGACGAGAACGCTGCGGACCGATCGGAGGGTGTCCCCGGGTCCGTCCGGTGCCGGATCGCGTCGTCGCTCCATCACCTGACCTCACTGCACCACCACCGCGCGGCCTGGCGATTTGCAAGCGCACGGTCTGCGGGCTAGCGTTATGATATCAGACTAGATGTTAGCTCGCTGAACGCCACATAGCTACTAGCTGGATGTCACAACGGAGGTTTGCTCTATGGTGAGGCCGAACCCGGTAACCGCTCAGCGGCGGTTGCGTGCTGAGCTGCGTCGTCTGCGGGAGCAGGCCGGGTTGACCCAGAAGCAGGTCGCTGACGCGCTCGAATGGTCCGCGTCCAAGGTCATTCGGATCGAAACGGGCGCGGTCGGTGTCTCGAAGACCGACCTGAAGGCCTTGCTCGACCTCTACGGACTTGCGGACCAGTCACAGATCGACCAGTTGATCCAGACATCGAGGGACACCCGCGAACAGGCGTGGTGGGACGACTACCGGTCGACCTATCCACCCCTGTTCATCACGTTCATCGGGTTGGAAGCGTCCGCGTCGCTGCTGCGGCAGTATCAGGCCCTGCTCGTGCCGGGCTTGCTGCAGACGGAGGAATATGCTCGCGAGGCCATCAGCGGATACACCTCCGACCAGGATCGGATCGACGAAGGTGTGCGGGTTCGAATGCGGCGACAGAGATCGCTCGAACCCTCGGCCGGCCTGACTGCGTTCTTCGTGTTGGACGAGGCCGTGATCCGCCGGGTGATCGGCGGCCGGGCAGTTATGGCCGACCAATTGTCACGGCTCAAGGAGCTGAACCGGCAGCCGAACATCAGCATCCAGGTGGTCACCTTCGACAAGGGGGCCAATGTCGGTATGAAAAGCTCGTTCACCGTTTTCGAGTTCCCCACCGGCGATCAGGACCACGCGGTCTATCTTGAGCAGTCCTACC
>DATBCR010000290.1:0-2863 GCA_036270375.1 Pseudonocardiaceae bacterium
TCCTCGACCGTGCAGCGCGGGTCGACGCCGATCCTGGCCACGCCAGCCTCGACGAGCTGTTGCCACAGGCCGGCTCGCAGGTCCAGTCCGGGGGTGCCGGCGCGGGTCTTGCACGCGCTGCCCGGCAGATGTGCGGCGACATCCGCCTGCATGGCCGCCGGCACCTCGTAGCACTCGCCGCAGACGGACGGGCCGAGCAGCGCCTCCGTGCGGTCCAGTCGGGCGCCCGCGTCCCGCATGGCGGCCAAGGCGGCCGGCAGCACACCGACCCGGGCGCCGACCCGGCCGGCGTGCACGGCGGCCACGATGCCGCCCTCCTGGTCGGCGAGCAGGATCGGCACGCAGTCGGCCGCCAGGACCGCGACGGCCAGGCCGGGACGGGTGGCGATGACGGCGTCCGACGCCTCGACCGGGGTGGTTCGCGGCGCGTCCACGACGGTGGCCGTGCGGCCGTGCACCTGTTCCATCCAGATCACGTGATCCGTCGGGAGACCGAGCTCTGTGGCCAGCCTCCTGTGGTTCGCGGCGACGGCGGCCGGATCGTCGCCGACCCGGCCGCCGAGGTTGAAGGAGTCGTACGGCGGCCGCGAACTGCCGCCGGCCCGCGTGGTGACTATTCGACGAACCCGCACCGCTCCACCCTAATCGGGCCGGTGTCGCCGCTACCGGCGCATGAACGGCGGCACGTCGACCTCGTCGTCCGGGTCGTCGGTGACCGGGACGGCGCGGCCGGGGAGTGTGCCGGCGTTCGAGCCGTGATTGGACAGTCCGCTGGGCGGCATCCCGGGGCGGGTACTGCTGTGGCCGACCGGGGCGGACGGGGCCGGGTAGCCGGACGCGGCCGACGAATAGCCGGAGCTGTTGCCGTAGCCCGGACGTGGTGTGGGCGGTTCGCTCGATCGGGGGGTGTGGTTCACGTTGGGTCGCGGATCGACGGCGGGTGCGGGCTGCGACGGGGTGGTGGCATGCGGGGCGGGGGTGGCCACCTGGCCGGCTGCGGCGGACGCCACCGCCCCTCGGGAGGCGACCGCCCCCCTAGGGTCCAGTTTTTTGTGCGTCGGCGTCCCGCTGTCGAAACCGGCCGCGATCACCGTGACCCGGACCTCGTCGCCGAGTGAGTCGTCGATGACCGTGCCGAAGATGATGTTCGCCTCAGGGTGGGCGGCCTCCTGGACGAGTGACGCGGCCTCGTTGATCTCGAAAAGGCCGAGGTCCGAGCCGCCCGCGATGGCCAGCAGCACACCGTACGCGCCGTCCATGGAGGCTTCGAGCAACGGCGAGTTGATCGCCTTCTCGGCCGCCTGGATGGCCCGGCCGTCGCCGCGTGCCGAGCCGATGCCCATCAGCGCGCTGCCGGCACCCGACATCACGCTCTTGACGTCGGCGAAGTCCAGGTTGATCAGGCCGGGGGTGGTGATCAGGTCGGTGATGCCCTGCACGCCGGACAGCAGCACCTCGTCCGCAGAGCGGAACGCGTCCATCAGGCTGACGCCGATGTCGCCGAGCTGCAGCAGGCGGTCGTTCGGGATGACGATCAGCGTGTCGCACTCGTTGCGCAGGCCCGTGATGCCCTCGTCGGCCTGCTTGGCGCGGCGCTTGCCCTCGAACGAGAACGGCCGGGTCACCACGCCGATGGTGAGGGCGCCGAGCTTGCGGGCGATCGACGCGACCACGGGCGCACCACCCGTTCCGGTGCCGCCGCCCTCACCCGCTGTGACGAAGACCATGTCGGCGCCCTTGATGACCTCCTCGATCTCCTCGCGGTGGTCCTCGGCCGCCTTGTGGCCGACCTCCGGATTCGCGCCGGCACCGAGCCCTCGGGTGAGTTCACGGCCGATGTCGAGCTTGACGTCGGCGTCGGACATCAGCAGCGCCTGGGCGTCGGTGTTCACCGCGATGAACTCCACACCCTTCAATCCGACCTCGATCATGCGGTTGACGGCGTTCACCCCACCGCCGCCGATGCCGACGACCTTGATCACCGCCAGGTAGTTGTGCGGGGGCGTCATCGGATCCGCCTTCCTGATCGTTGCTTGCTACTCAAGCGTAGGTGTTCGCGCTGGTGACCTGTGGCTAAGTTGGTGCGGCCAACACTGAACCTCCACCAGAGGTTTAGAGTTATGTCAACCCCATACTGTGGATGTGGACGGTAGGCACCAGAAAAGGCCGGGTCCAGCAGCCACGCCGTAGGCGGACGGACATGTTCGTCACGCTGCGCGAGCAATCTCGGCGGTGGCAGTTCAGGACGTGGTCGGCAGGTCCGGGCTGGACACGTCGTAGACCGTGGCCGGTCGGGTCATCAGCGCGGCCAGCACGGCTGCCTTGCGGGCCGAGTCGTCCGCGCCGCCCCAGCGGATTCGCTTGCCGTCGGCCAGTGTCAGCATCACGTTTCCCGGTGTCGCGGCGGCAACCGACGCGACCTGGGTGCGTAGTTGGCTCGGCAGTGCGACGAGCACGCGGACGACGGCTTGGGTACGGGCATCGGTGACCGCGATGACCGGCAGTTGGATCTTCGGCAGGCCGGCGGGCGCGGTGGTCACGGTCGCGTAGTCCAGCCCGGTGCTGTCCACAAGGTGCACGCCGTCGGACTCGAGGGCGACACCGACCGGGTCACGCTCGGTGACATCGATCCGTACCGTGCCCGGCCACTCCCGGGACACGTCCACCGACGCGACGCGCGGCAGCTGGGCCACCCGGGTGGTGATGCCGACCGTGTCCAGCCGCAGCATCGGCGTGCCGTCGCGGACGTGCGCGGCCGCCTCGACCTGGGCGACGGTCAGGTCCCGCACCCCGACCACCTCGACCGACCGCACCCCGAGCAGTGGCGTCCACAGCACCGCGACCACCAGCCCGACCAGGCACA
>DATBCR010000291.1:0-14244 GCA_036270375.1 Pseudonocardiaceae bacterium
GCGGGTCCCGATGCGCCGCGAACTGGCCGCCCTCGTCGCGCGGTCACCGTTCGGCCAGGGCGCGTCCTGGCCGATCGTGGAAACCGTGCAGGAGAACGGCATCTGCGTGGAAGTCCTGGCGCCCGCCGCCAACCTGCCCGCCGCCCTCGCCGACGAAGCCCAGGAACTGGCCCTGCGCATAGCGGGCGAACTGGACGTCGTAGGCGTACTCGCCGTCGAGCTGTTCGACACCGACGACGGACTCGTGGTCAACGAACTGGCCATGCGCCCGCACAACTCCGGCCACTGGACCATCGACGGGTCCATCACGTCCCAGTTCGAGCAGCACATCCGTGCCGTCCTCGACTACCCGCTCGGCGCAACCGACCCGATCGCGCCGGTCGCCGTGATGGCCAACGTGCTCGGCGCGGCCGAACCGGACATCATGGCCCTTGACGAACGCCTGCACCACCTGTTCGCCCGATTCGCACAGGCACGCGTCCACCTGTACGGCAAGGAGGAACGGCCAGGCCGCAAGATCGGACACGTCACAGTGCTCGGCCGAGAACTGGCACCGGTCCGCCGAACCGCTTCCCTTGCCGCCCACTGGCTGTCCACGGGCCGGTGGGCGGACGGCTACGACATCCACGACCGGCCACCGAGCCTGCGAGGAAACACATGAGCCCAGTTGTCGGCGTGATCATGGGCAGCGACTCGGACTGGCCGGTGATGCGGACAGCGGCCGCCGCACTGGCCGAGTTCGGCGTGCCCTACGAGGTCAGTGTCGTCTCCGCGCACCGCACCCCCCAGCGCATGCTGGACTACGCGGCCTCGGCCGCCACCCGCGGCCTGAAGGTGATCATCGCCGGCGCCGGCGGCGCGGCACACCTGCCCGGCATGGTGGCGTCGGCAACCGTCCTGCCGGTAATCGGCGTACCGGTACCACTGAAGTACCTGGACGGTCTGGACTCACTACTCTCCATCGTCCAGATGCCGGCCGGGGTACCCGTGGCAACCGTCTCGGTGGCCGGCGCGCGCAACGCGGGCCTGCTCGCCGTTCGCATCCTCGCCACCGCCGATGCCGATCTCCAAGCCAGGATGGCGGATTTCCAGCACACACTGGCACGATCGGTGGCACAGAAGGACGCCGCGCTACGGGCGAGCCAGGACACATCCGCATCGACGTGAACGCGTACTAACATCGTCCTCGGCACCGTACTACTGAGAGGTAACATCGTGGACGCGAGCTTCGGCATCTACCAGCTGGCCGACGAGCACGAGGCGCTCCGTGCGGCCGTCCGCGCACTGGCGGAGAAGGAGATCGCCCCGCACGCGGCCGAGGTGGACGAGCACGAGCGCTACCCGGTCGAGGCACGCGATGCCTTGGTGAAGGCCGGTTTCCACGCGGTGCACATCCCGGAGGCCTACCAGGGCGAAGGCGCCGACTCGGTAGCCACCTGCATCCTCATCGAGGAGATCGCACGGGTCTGTGCGTCGAGTTCCCTGATCCCCGCGGTGAACAAGCTGGGCACCGTACCGATCATGCTGTCCGCATCCGAGCCGCTCAAGCGCGAAGTGCTGACGGCGGTCGCACGCGGCGACATGGCGTCCTACGCGCTCAGCGAACGTGAAGCCGGATCGGACACCGCCGCGATGAAGGCCCGCGCCCGCCTCGACGGCGACCACTGGGTCCTCAACGGCACGAAATGCTGGATCACCAACGCGGGCGAGTCGACCTGGTACACGGTGATGGCGGTCACCGACCCGAAGGCCGACAAGCCGGCCAACGGCATCTCGGCCTTCGTGGTCCGCGCGGACGACCCGGGTTTCGAGGTCGGCCCGAAGGAACGCAAACTCGGCATCAAGGGCTCGCCCACCAGGGAGATCTACTTCACCGACTGCACCATCCCTGCCGACCGCGTCATCGGCGAACCCGGCACCGGCCTGCGAACCGCACTGCGGACGCTCGACCACACCCGCCCGACGATCGGCGCCCAAGCGGTCGGCATCGCGCAGGGCGCACTGGACGCGTCGGTGCAGTATGTGAAGGAGCGCAAGCAGTTCGGCCGCCCGGTCGCCGATTTCCAGGGCGTCCAGTTCATGCTGGCCGACATGGCCATGAAGATCGAGGCCGCTCGCCACATGGTGTACGTGGCCGCCGCAAGGGCCGAACGCGGCGAGCCGAACCTCGGTTTCATCTCCAGCGCGGCGAAGTGCTTCGCGTCGGACGTTGCCATGGCCGTCACGACCGACGCGGTCCAACTGTTCGGCGGCGCGGGCTACACCCGCGACTTCCCGGTCGAACGCATGATGCGCGATGCCAAGATCACCCAGATCTACGAAGGCACCAACCAGATCCAGCGAATGGTCATGGGTCGCGCGCTACTCAAGGGCTGATCAGCGATCTTCGTTTGCCGCACGCGAAGGAGCTCCATAGGGGTTCTTGATAGGCTCCCTTTTTTTGGCGACCCGCTCACGGATTGGACGAAGTTGCTCGCCCGCCAGATATGTGCGCCCCTTTGTTTCCCCAACTGGCACAAGAAGGCCACTCGACACCAGCATCCTAAGATCACGCGAAGCAGTCCCGGGCTCCAGCTCCGCATCACGCTCATAGCTAGCCCTTCGGACTCGAAATCCGACGGCGGCGTCATACAGGGCTGTAATGGCCCGCTCCGGCAATCCGTTCCGTGCCAGAATTTCCTCTAGCTCGACCCATATTCGACTGGTCTCATCGACCCTTCTCAGAACCGTTTGGGCCTGCATGTGATGAGCCGTAAGGTTGAATCTGATCCAATCCTTTGTATCTCGTTCGGGACGCCATGATCCTGCACCGACATCAGCGAGAACAGCGTAGTAGGCGTTGGTATTTCGTCCCAGCCACTCCTCGATACTGCTAAATTCCGGTGTAAGAATTCTTTCCTGGGCCAGGATCAGGGTTTGCAGAGCGCGCGCCATGCGACCATTTCCGTCTCTGAACGGATGGATCATCACGAGGTTTAGATGACCAAGTGCTGCTCTGACATACACCGGACAGTTGGCACTCCCTTCCAGAGAACTAGCAAGCTCAGCCATAAGCCCAGGGACGAGATCTGGGTTAGGCCCCTGATATACGATCTCACCATTCTCTTCGTCATTCACGTATATGTCTTTTGAGCGGTATTGCCCCGGACTCTTACTTAGATCGTGTCCGAGCATCATAAAATGGAGGCTTCTCAGTAGTGACTGATCGAATGATGCATGTGGATCGTTAGCCAATTGCTGGATGTAAGTGAGCGCATTTCGATAGCCAATAATCTCTAGCGAGGTGCGGCGATCAGCGTCCAAGGGCTCTTCATCTTCGATAATTGCGACAGCGTCGTCCAGCGACACGTCGTAGCCCTCAATGCTATTGGATCCGCGAATTGCGCGAGCCTTAAGATTTCGGCGAAGTCGGCCCTTCCATCGGCGAGGCTCCCGCAGGTGATGCCGGAGTCGCCGCCGGAAGCCATCGATCTCGCCGATGACCTTCAGGTCGTCGGCGTCCAAGCTTGGTTTGAAGATCATGTGCCGTAGTGTCCGCCTTGATGGATTATTCGTCAACGTTGATGGATTATTCGGCCACGCTAGGGTTCGGTTACTTAGGGTAATCGGGTTTGTGGCGAGATTGACGGTTCATCCGTCAACCCCAGCTGCGAGAAGCTGCGGCCATGGCACGTCCGTAGGCTTGAAGCCTACTTTCCTGCCACTGACGCCCCGCTGGAGTCGACTACTTCACCACGAGGGTGCCCTTCATGTACGTGTGGATGGAGCAGATGTAGTTGTAGGTCCCGGGTGTCGTCGGTGCGGTGAACGTCGCCGTCTGGCCGTTGCCGATGTCGCCGGTGTCGAATGCCTTGTTGCCGGTCTCGGTGACCGTGTGGGTTGCGCTGTCATGGTTCGTGACGGTGATCTTGGTGCCGGGCGCCACGGTCAGTTGTGCCGGGGGAGAACTGGAAGTTGCTGATGGAGATCGAGTTCGCGGCCGGCGGCGCGGACGTGGTCCCACCGGTTGAGCCGCTGCCGCAGCCGCCGAGCAACACGGCGGCGATGACGGTGGTCAGGACTGTGACGATCATTCGTGTGCGGCGCATGTCGACATCGACCTTTCGCGCCGACCTTTCAGCCCAGGTCGACGGTGGTTCGTTCCGCCAGTCGACGCTCGGCCAGCTTCCCGGGATCCGCAGGACCGCCGCACTGCACCAGTGACGCGCCCGCGGCCAGCACCGCCAACAGCCCCGACAGCACGCCGTCCGGGAGCGTCCAGTCCAGTGTGGACAGCGCACGGGTACCGGCTTCGATGCCGAGGGTGGTGGCCCTGTCGTGCGCGGCAGCCACCAACTCGTCCACAGTGGACGACAGCAAGGCATGCGCGGTACCGGGAACCGGTTGCCACGGACGGAAATCGTCGCCGTGCACGCGGATCTCGTTCAGGTAGTCAAGGCTGCCGTCGGTCGGCGCGGTTGCCAGGCCGCGACCGAGCGGGTCGAGCGACACCACGGCCACCGTGTCAGCGCCGCGTACCTCAACACCCGGCGTCACGAACGCGACCTGCGCACCGGCCGGGTCGTCCGTGATCCGGGCGCCGCACCACCACGCGCCGAGCAGCACGCCGACGGTCTGCCAGTGCGCCGGCAACAGCACCGTCACATCCGAACCCGGCTCGACGTCGCACTCATCGCGCAGCCAGTTCGCCGTCTTGGCCGACCAGTTCGCCACCGTCGCCACGGACAGTTCGATCCGGCTGCCGATGCCGTCGTCGTACTGCGTGATCAGCGGCCGGGCCGGTTGGCGCAGCAGCGGTCCGAACAGTTTCTCCGTGACACTCAACGGTCGCTCCAGCTTCACAAAGGAGGGGTCAGTCGACGCACCGCACGCCGTCGATGGTCACCGGCGGGGTCGGCTCGTTCGAGGGCACCGCGGCCGGAACCGGCGTCGGTGCGGGCGTCGTGGTCGGTGTCGGCGGCCGGGTGGCCGGTGTGGTGGCCGGCGGGTGGGTGGGTGTCGTGGGGCCGCCGGCGGCCAGCGCGGCCATGAACCGGCGCACCTGCCCGACGTCCACGCTTACGATGCTCTGCCCGCTCGCACTGCGCGCGTTGGAGTTCACCACCGGAATGGTCAGGAACTCCATCGCACCACTGGTCAGCCCCTGCAACTGCTGCACGAGCACGGTGAAGTCCAGATCGGGATCGGTCACCAGCGACTTCCGCATCGCGTCCAGCAGTCCCGACAGGGCGCTCGGATTCGTCAGTGTCCCCGCTGACAACACCTTGCGGGCCGCGGACGCAAGGAACACCTGCTGGCGCACGATCCGGTCCAGGTCGCCGTTCGGCAGGTTCTTGCGCTGCCGCACGAAGGACAGCGCGTTCGACCCGGACACCAACTGCGCGCCGGCACGGAAGTTCGAGCCGGAGTCCGGGTCCGACGTCGCGTGCCGCAGGCACACCTCGACCCCGCCGATCGCCTTGCTCAGCAGGTAGAACCCGTACAGGTTGACCTCGACGTAGTGGTCGACGTGCACGCCGGTCAGGTTCTGCACCGTCTCGATCAGCGCTTTCTGGCCCGCCACCGAGGATTCCCGCTCCCGCACGGCCAGGTCGTGCTGGCCGGCGGCGAGCAGTTGCTCCAGGGTCCGTTCCTTCGTCGCCCCGTAGGCCGAGTCGATCTTGTCGTCGCGGTAGCCGGGGATGGTCACGTACGTATCCCGGGGGATCGACACCGCGAACGGCCGGCCACCGTTGCGCGGCAACCGAAGCAGCATGATCGTGTCGGTGTTCACGCCCGCGTCGAACTGGGTGCGCAGTAGCTGCTTGAGCACACTCGCCGGCAGCGCGTTGCCCTGCGCGTCGGTGCGGCTGTCGTCGCCGACCAGCAGGATGTCCACCGCGCCGTCGTCCGGTGGCGGGTCGTCCGGCTGGCGGCGCAGTTCGGCCAGCGCGCTCGTGGTGTTGGTGGCGGCCTTGAACCGGTCGACGGTGAACCAGGCGACGCCGGTCAGGGCCAGCGCGGCCACCGATACCAGCGCCACCAGGCCTTTGCCGAGCACCCACCCGGCACGGCGGGCACGACCGGCCGGAGTCGAGTCGACGACCACGACACCCCTCCCTCGGCGGCCGCGACCATCCCCCCGCGGCACGCCACCCAGGCTAGCCGCAGCGGCCGCGAGCACGGAGCGCGACCGGCTCTCGCGGCCGTGGCAGGGACTCAGTTCACACAGCGAATACCGCTCGCGGTGATCGGACCGCTTGTGCCGCCGGCATTCGACGTAGTCGGGCTGGCGTTCGCCGTAGTCCTGCCCCGCACCGTCGGCGGGGTGGTCGTGGTCACCGTGGGTGTACCACCGTCCAGGTTGGTCCCACTGACCAGCCCGTTGACGTACCGCTCGATCTGGGACTGGTCGGTCGCCAGCACGTCGGCCCCGCCGATCACCTCGTTGGCACCGGTCGGGATCGTGTTGAACTGGATGGCGCCGCCGGTCAGTCCCTGCATCTGCAGGGCGAAACTCGCGATGTCCCACCCCGAGCTGAGGGTGATCGAGTTCTGCACCGCCGTTGTCAGCGCGGCGATCCGGGACGGACTGGTCAGCGTGCCGGCGGACAGGATCTTGGCGGCCAGCCCACCGAGGAACACCTGTTGCCGCACGATCCGGTCCAGGTCGCCGCCGGGCAGGCCGTGCCGCTGCCGCACGAAGTCCAGCGCCGACACACCGGACACCGTCTGCACGCCGGCCGGGAACGAAGCGCCGGTCTCGTCGTCGTGGGTGGCGGCGTTCAGGCACACCTGGACGCCGCCGACCGCCTCGGAGAGCTGGTAGAAGCCGGCCAGGTTGACCTGCACGTACCGGTTGATGGTGACGGCGTTGCCGATGAGCTGCTCGATCGTGGCGATCAGGTTCTTGGCGCCCTCGGTGCTGGCCTGCAGTTCGATCTGCGCCGAGTCGGTCATGCCCTGCGCGCGCAGTCGGCCGGCCTCCTGGTTGTGCGCGAAGGCGAACGCCGAGTTCAGCCGGTTGTGGCCGAACCCGCCGGCCAGTTGCACCCACGAGTCGCGCGGGAAGGAGATCGCGATCGCCTGCTGGCCGCCGGCCGGGATGTGCACGAGGATCATCGTGTCGGTGTTCAGTTCGCCGGTGTTCGGACCGGCGTGCAGGCCCGCGAGTTGGCTGTCCGGCAGCGGGTTGCCGTGCGGGTCGGTGCGGCTGTCCAGGCCGACGATCAGGATGTTCACGTCACTCGTCAGTGGCGGCACGACCGGTGCCTGGCTGCCGCTGGTCGGGGCGACCGCCGTGCTGCCGTCGAACACGTTCGTGCGCGCGATGCCCTGGTCAAGGGTGCGCAGTGTCTGCCAGTTGTAGCCGGTCACCCCGAGCACGGCGACGGCGGCGAGTGCCACAACGGTACGGCCGAGGCCGAACAGCACCCCCCTGGTCCGGCCGGCTGGCGGGCGCACGGGCGGTGTCGCCAGCGCACCGGCGGCCGGTGGCTCGGCCGCCGCCATCCCCATATCGACATCCACCCCGCGCCTCCCTGCACCCAGCCTCCTCCACGTAATACGCACGGGCGAGCCAGAACGTTGCAACGGACATGCGAGAATTCGGCCCCGCTGCCGTTCGCCGGAGGTCGTTGTGGGACATGTCACCGAACTGGCCCTGCTGGTGCCGGGTGGGCACGGCCAACTCGGCAGTGACCTGGCAGCAGCCGGTGTCCGGACCGGCACGGTACGTGCGCCCGGCTCCTCGGCGCTGGACATCACGAGCGACACGGCGGTCCGCGCGGCGGTCGCCGATCTGGCCGAATCGGCCCGATCGAATGGCCAGCACCCGTTCGTGGTGAACGCGGCCGCCTACACCGCCGTGGACGCCGCCGAGACCGACGAGGCGACCGCCCACCTCGTCAACGCGCACGGCCCGGCGACACTTGCACGGATCTGTGCCGAGTTCGACGTGCCGATGATCCACGTGTCCACCGACTACGTCTTCGCGGGCGACGCGGACCGCCCGTACGAGCCGGACGACCAGACCGACCCCCATTCGGTCTACGGCCACACCAAACTCGCCGGCGAGCAAGCCGTGCTGTCGGCGACCGACCGGTCCTGGGTGGTACGCACCGCATGGGTGTACGGGGCGGCGGGCGGCAACTTCGTGCACACCATCGTCCGGCTCGAAGGCCAGCGCGACACACTGTCCGTTGTGGACGATCAACGCGGTTCCCCGACCTGGTCGGCGGACCTGGCCGCCGGGCTGCTCGACCTGGCCACCGCAGTCGCGGACGACCGCGCGCCGGCCGGCCGAGTGCTGCACCGGACCGGCGGCGGTGAGACCACATGGTTCGGCCTGGCCCGGGCGGTGTTCGAGGAGTTGGGCGCCGATCCGGACCGGGTCCGGCCGTGCACGACCCAGGACTTCCCCCGGCCGGCGCCGCGCCCGGCGTATTCGGTGCTGTCCGACGCGGCGTGGCGGGCGGCCGGCCTGGTCCCGGCCCTGCCGTGGCGGCGTGCGCTGGCGACATTCTTCGACGAACACGGAACCGTGCCGCGAAAACGCGACAATGCGTAGATCGTTCGGCAAGAATAGTCCCTTATGCGCACGCTGGATCTCGACTCGGCCACCATTCCCGACCTGCGGCGGCTGCTGGACGCGGGCACGCTGACCGCGGTCGCGCTGACCGAGGCCTACCTGACCCGAATCCGCACGTTCGACGCGCGGATTCGGGCTGTGCTGTTCGTCGACCCGAGCGCGGTCGTGCAGGCCGCGGCCAGCGACCGGCGCAGGGCGCAAGGCGCTGGCCCGCTCGGCCCGCTGGACGGGATTCCGGTGCTGCTCAAGGACAACATCGACACCAGGGACCTGCCGACAACGGCGGGCTCGCATGCGCTGCTGGTGGCACCGCCTGCCGAGGACGCGCCGCTGGTGAGCCGGCTGCGGGCGGCCGGCGCGGTGCTGCTCGGCAAGACGAACCTGAGCGAGTGGGCCAACTTCCGGTCCACCCGCTCGACGTCCGGCTGGTCGGCGCTCGGCGGCCAGACGGTCAATCCCCATGTGCTGGACCGGAATCCGAGCGGCTCGTCGTCCGGGTCGGCGGCCGCGGTCGCCGCGTCGCTCGCCCAGGTGGCGATCGGCACCGAGACGGACGGTTCGATCGTCGGGCCGGGCGGGGCGTGCGGGGTGGCCGGGATCAAGCCGACCGTCGGACTCGTGAGCCGGTCCGGCATCGTGCCGATCTCGGCCGAGCAGGACACCCCCGGACCGATGGCCCGGCACGTGATCGACCTGGCCATCACATTGGCCGTGCTGCAGGGCGAGGACCCGGACGACCCGGCGACGGTCGGCTATCCGGGCCGGGTGGCCGACTACGTGGCCGCGCTCGACCCGGACGTGTTGCAGGGCGCCCGGATCGGCGTCTGGCGGATTCCGGACCAGGGCGACGACGTCGACGCCGTGCTGGCCACGACCGTGGACACGCTCGTCCGCGTCGGCGCCATTCCGGTCCCGGTCGACCTGCCGGACCAGGCCGATCTCGGCGCGGCCGAACTGCCGTCGATGTGGGCGGAGTTCAAGGACGGCTTGGCGCGCTACCTGGCCACCCGGCCGGACGCGCCGCAGACCCTGGCCGAGCTCATCGACTTCAACCTCGCCGACCCGGTCGAGCTGTCCCGCTTCGGCCAGGACCACTTCGAAGCCGCCGTCGCCGCACCACCACTGACCGACCCGGCCTACCGTGCACGCCGCGCGAGGGCGAGAAGCCTCGCAAGGGCGTCGATCGACGAGACGATGGCAGCGGAGCGACTGGACGCGATCGTCGTGCCGAGCAACGGCCCGGCATGGCTGATCGACTACGAGACCGGCGACAAGGACGAGATCGGTTCGTCCAGCCCGGCCGCGGTGGCCGGCTATCCGACGGTGACGGTGCCGGCCGGTTTCGTCGGACCGCTGCCGATCGGGATGTCATTCATCGCGGGCCGCTACGCCGATGCCCGGGTGCTGGCCTTCGCGGCGGCGTTCGAGAACGCGAGCAAGGCCCGCCGCCCACCGGGTTTGCTGTCCACGCTGCCGTAGCCCGTCAGCGGTGGGCCGCGCGCTGGTAGGCGGCCACGGTCGCTTCCGCGCAGCGGCGCCAGGTGAATTCGGCCGCGTGCGCCCGGCGGGCCGCGAGCACCGCTGACGGTGGCGGGTCGGCCAGCGCCGCGCCCAGCGCCTCGGCCAGTGCTTCGATGTCGCCGTACGGGACGAGCGTGGCCTGGCCGCCGGCCACCTCGCGCAGTGCCGGCACGTCCGAGCACACTACGGGTACGTTGCACGCCAACGCTTCCAGCACCGGCAGCCCGAAACCCTCGTCCCGCGACGGCAGCACCACCGTCGCCGCGCCGGCCACCACGCTGTACAGATCGACGTCCGTCAGATAGCCGGTGCGGATCACCCGACCGTCCACACCGGACTCCGACGGGCCGGTGATCACCAGCGGCGGCAACGCTGGACTGGCCGCGTGCGCCTTGTACAGCGCGTCAAGTCCCTTCCGTGGACCTTCGGCCCCCACGAACAGCAGGTACGCCGACGGAAGCCCCAGCCGGGCGCGCAGCTCCTCACTCGGCGGCCGGGCCGTGAACCACGCCGGATCGACACCGAGCGGGGTCACCATCACCCGTTCCACCGCCACGTCCAGCCGTTCCACCACGGCCGCCGCGACGGCCTTCGTCGGCGTGCACACCACTCGCGCGCGCGCCGCCGACCGGCGCACCAACTCGGGCAGTTCGCGGTCGCTCGGCGGCAGTTCCTCCGGCGCGTCCAGGAACGACAGGTCGTGGATGGTCAGTACGCCGCCGGCCCGCGCGGCCACCGGGAGCACGAAATTGGTGCCGTGCACCACATCCGAGAAGCCGGCGATCAGCTCGATCGGCGGGAACGACGACCGCAGCCACGCCCACCGCAGCAGCCGCGCGGACGCCGGCAGCCCACGCGCCCACACCTCGTGCGGCAGTACCGAACGCAGTGCCCGCCAGCCGCGCAGGGTCAGCGCGACCGCCCGGATGTCCACGCCGGGCGTCGACGCCAGTTCCTCGGCCAGTGCGGCGGTGTAGCGGCCGACGCCGGTCCGTTGGCCGAGCAGCGGGGTGCCGTCGATCAGCACCCGGAGGCGGTCACGTGCCATCGGGCCGCCCGTCGCGCAGCCGCCGCAACCGGCCGACCGCGCGCCTTGCCAGCTCGCCCGGCCCGCCCTCGGTCAGATAATCCTTCGCCAGCGCCAGATCCCGCCGCAGCACGCCGGACGCGCCGAGCGGATCGTTGCGCACCAACGGTCCCGTGCCGGGCAGCCGGTCCGCGGCCGGGCGCGGTGACCGCAGGTAGGCCGTCAGCGGCGCGAGCACCGTCTCCCAGCCGAACCGTTCACGCACCAGGGCGATCCGGGCCCGGCACGCGGCGGCGAACTCCTCGTCGTACAGCACTCGCTCCAGCGCGTCGGCGAGGGCCGTCTGGTTGTTCGGCGGCACAACGACTCCGAGCCGCTCCGTGCGCACAAGGTCGGCGAACGAGTCGCCGTCCGTCGTCACGATCGGCAGGTTCGCCCACAGGTAGTCCAACACCCTGGTACGGAACGCGAACGTAGTCTCGACGTGCTCGAAATGCGTCGTCACACCGCAATCGGCGTCCAGCAGCCAGTTCTGCCGGTCCGTGTAGGGCACCCAGCCGTCGTTGAAGAACACGTGCCGGTCGGTCAGGTCGAGACCGCCGGCCAGCGACCGGGTGCGGGCGCCGATGTCCATCTCGGGCACCTCGGGATTCGGGTGCGTCATGCCAAGGAACACCAGCCGCAGGTCGGGTCGTCGCGGTGCCAGTTCGCCGACCGCCCTGACGAGGGTCAGCGGGTCGAACCAGCTGTAGACGCCTCCGGCCCACAGCACCACCTTGTCCGACTCACCGACGCCAGGCATGGTCCCGCGCGGCCCGGCACCGGTCCGGGTCGGCGGCTTGCCGGGCATGCCGAACGGGACGACGGCGAGCAGCGAGTCGGCGGTCGGGTCGGCGTCGTAGAGCTGCGGGGTGAGTCGGCCGAGCGCAGTGAGATGGCCGAGCCAGAAATGCCGCTGCCGGTCCGACGCGCAGAGGAAGAAGTCGCCCCTGCGGAGCTGCGCGTTGAGGATGTCGGTGACCGCGATCAGGTCTTTCGCCCGCTTCTCGTCGGTGTCCTGCTTGCCCTGTTCCAGCAGTTCCAGGTGCATCGGGTCGTAGATGTCGCAGACGACGAGCTTGCTGGAGTCGGGTTTCTTCAGTTCCGGCACCAGTTCCAGCACGTGGCCCTGCAGGATCACCACGTCCGCCCACGCCACGTGCTTCGGCAGGTCCGCGCGCCTGGCCGACAGCACCGGGAACGGCGCGTCGAGGGGCTCACCGCGCGGGTTCACGCTGACCAGCCGGACGTCGTGCTCGCCGGCCAGCACCTGCGCCATATGCCACGCGCGGATCGCCGGCCCGGCCATCCGGGCGGTGATCGCGTCGCCGGTGATCACGAGTACCTTGCGCGGCCGGCCGAACACCTCGTCGATGCCGAACACGTCGACGAGCAGATCGTGCGCGGCGAGGTAGCGCGGCAGCGGGTAGGCCGGCTCGATCGCCTTGCGCATCAACGGAACCAGGTCCGCGTCGGTGCGCACCCTGGCCGCTTGTTCGACTGCGCGGGCGGGTGCCAGTTCACCGAGCAGTTCGACGAACTGGTCGATCGCCAGCACACCCGCCAAGGTGGTCCGTGGGATGGTGACCTCGGTCGGTTCCGGGCCGTCGCCGCGTCGGGTGATCTCCAGTTGGGTTGCGTCGATGTCGCCGCGTGCGGTCGCCCTGCGGACCGCCAGTGCCAGTGCGGCGGGTAGCGCCTTGGCGAGGGTCTCGGCGGACAGGTTCTTGTAGAGCGTGGCCAACGCGTTGCGCTCCAACAGGAACAACTCGCGCGCCTGGTCCGCGCCGTCCGCTGTGGACATTGACGCGTGGTGCCGGTGGTAGGCGACGGACTTCGGTTGGTAGCGCACCCGCCAGCCGCGCAGGTTGAGCCGCCAGCCGAGGTCCACGTCCTCGTAGAACATGAAGAACCGCTCGTCGAAGCCGCCGACCGCGCGGAACACCTCGGCCCGCACGAACATCGCGGCCCCGGTGGCGAACAGCACGTCCCGCGCCGCGTCGTGCCGCTCGGCGTCCAGTTCGGACAGTGCGCGTCCGGCGTCCGGCTTGTACCCCATGCCGAACCAGGTCAGGCCGGCGTCCACGAAGTCGACCCGCTCGCCGGTCCAGTCAAGCACCTTGCTGGCCACGGCGGCCACCGTCGGGTCGGTGCGCAGCACGTCCACCGCGGCCCGCACCCAGTTCCGGTCCGGTCGGGCGTCGTTGTTCAGCAGCGCCAGCACCTCACCGGTGGCATGTGCGGCGCCGAGATTGCAGCCGCCCGCGAAGCCGAGATTCTCCGGCGACTCGACCAGCGTGATGCCAGGCACGTCGGCGCGGATGCGGCGGGCACTGTCGTCACCGGAGCCGTTCTCGACGCACACCACCTGCAGCCGGTCCGCCGGGTAGTCCAGGTCGGCCAGCAGCGCACGCAGGCACGTGACGGTGTCATCGGCGCCGCGGTAGTTGACCACGATCACCGAGACCGTCGGCGGCTTCGCCGGTGCTGACACGCCGAACTCCTCTCTGCCGGACGACTGTCTTCTCTAGCCTGCACCATGACCACCGAGGACCGGGCGGCAAGGTGGACCACTCCGCGAGAGCCATCACCGCCCGGCCCATGCGCGCCAGACGACGGAGCGGGGTACCGAGCTGCGTCGGCCGATGCGCCACCGGGCCACCAGCAGCGCCGGCAGCCGCAGCATCACTTCAGCCAACACCAACAGGCGCAGGCGGACGGTGAAGTTCGCCGCCGCCGGCACAGGTTGCCGTCGCTGCCGGCGGATCGCGGTCATCGGCCGGCCCATGCGCGCCAGACGACGGAGCGGGGTACCGAGCTGCGTCGGCTGATCCGCCACCGGGCCACCAGCAGCGCCGGCAGCCGCAGCATCACCTCAGCCAACACCAACAGGCGCAGGCGGACGGTGAAGTTCGCCGCTGCTGGCACAGGTTGGTGGCGCGGCAGTCGACGGTCCGGCGCGGCCGCAACCGCCGCCGGCGCGGACTGCCCGCGCCGCAGCCGATGGACCGGCAACGCATCCGTCGCCGCCGAGGACCGCCCGCGCCACAGTCGACGGATCGGCAGCGCGGCCGTGATCGCCGCGAAC
>DATBCR010000292.1:0-6899 GCA_036270375.1 Pseudonocardiaceae bacterium
GATCTCCTGCTCGCCGTCGAGATCATCTCGTCGTCCTCGCGGACATACGATCATGTGTTCAAGCGTCAGCTGTACGCGGATGCGGGTGTGCCGTTCCTGGTGCTGGTCGACCCGGCTAACGATCCGATATCGGCCGTCAGCTACGAACTCGACGGTGCTGAGTACCTGGAATCGGCTCGTAGCAACGGTGGCGCGCTCACCCTGACCCGGCCGTTCGCGGTCACCGTGGACCTCGCTGGCGCGGGGGGTTGACAGGCGGCTCACAGCGGCCCGTTACGGTGGGCTGGTGAGCCTCGCCGCTGGGCCTGTGTTGGCCTACATTCCGAGCCCGCCGCAGGGCGTTTGGCACGTCGGCCCGTTTCCGATCCGGGCGTATGCGCTGTGCATCATCGTCGGGATCATCGTTGCCATCTGGTGGGGTGAGCGGCGGTTCGTGGCCCGGGGTGGGCAGCGTGGCACCGTCATCGACATCGCCGTGTGGGCGGTGCCGTTCGGCCTTGTCGGCGGGCGGCTCTACCACGTGGTCACGGACTGGTGGCGTTACTTCGGCACCGGCAAGCACCCGCTCGACGCGCTGAAAATCTGGGACGGCGGTCTCGGCATCCCGGGTGCCATCGCGCTCGGGGCGGTCGGCGCGCTGATCGCCTGTCGCCGCAAGGGTATTCCGCTGCCGTTCGCGGCCGACGCCATCGCGCCGGGGATCGCGGTCGCGCAGGCCATCGGCCGGGTCGGCAACTACTTCAACCAGGAACTCTACGGCGGCAACACGACCCTGCCCTGGGGCCTGGAGATCTTCCAGCGCGTCGACCCCGCCACCGGCCTGCCGGACGACCTCAACGGCGTCGCCGTCAACCACACGCCGGTGCAGATCGTGCACCCGACCTTCCTGTACGAGCTGATCTGGGACCTGCTCATCGCCGTCCTCGTCGTCGTGATGGATCGCCGGCTGCGACTCGGGCACGGCAGGGCGTTCGCGCTCTACGTCGCCGGCTATGCCTTCGGCCGGTTCTGGATCGAGCTGGTCCGCTCCGACCAGGCGACCAAGGTGTTCGACGTGCGCGTCAACGTGTGGATCATGACGTTGCTGTTCATCTTTGGCGTGACCTACTTCCTGCTGGCCCGCTCCCGTGGCCCGCGCGAGGACCCGGCCACCTTCCCCGGCGCACCCGAACCACCGCCGACGGCGGAGTCCACTGTGGACGAATCAGAAGCGGATACCGAAACAGAAGAAAAAGACGAAACCGAAAAAGAACCAGACCCCGCACCGGTCAACAGCGGTACCGACAGCGCCGCCACTCCATGACCCACCAGCAGTGGACCGCCGTCGACGACTACTTCACCGACCAGCTCGCCCTCGCCGACCAGACCCTGGACGCGGCACTCGCCGCCAGCGCCGCCGCCGGCCTGCCCGCGATCCAGGTCTCCCCGCCCCAGGGCAGGCTGCTGCAGCTGCTCGCCGGCATCCACGGCGCCCGCAGCATCCTGGAGATCGGCACCCTCGGCGGGTACAGCACCATCTGCCTGGCCCGCGGCCTCGCGCAGGGTGGTCACGTGACCACCCTGGAGATCGACCCGAAACACGCCGACGTCGCGGCGGCCAACTTCGCCCGCGCCGGCCTCACCGACGTGATCGAACTGCGGCTCGGCCCGGCCATGGACTCACTGTCCGCCCTGGCGGACGAGGGCGCGGGCCCGTTCGACCTGATCTTCATCGACGCCGACAAGCCCAACAACCCCGGCTACTTCACGTGGTCGCTGCGGCTCGCCCGGCCGGGCACCGTGATCATCGTGGACAACGTGGTGCGCAACGGTTCGGTGATCGAGACGTCCGGCCGGAGCGACGTCGTGAACGGCGTCCGCAAGGTGGTCGAGATGATCGGCGGCGACCCACGGGTCACCGCAACGGCCATTCAGACCGTCGGCGGCAAGGGCTACGACGGCTTCATCCTGGCCACCGTCAACCACCTGTGACCAGACCGCGCCCGGTGATCAACGGCAGGTCCAACGCCGTCAACAGCCCGGCGGGCGCGGCCACCACCGCCGGCACCGCGTTCACCAGCCGCATCGCCGTCGCCTTCAGCCCGGCCGTGTTGTGGTCACCGTCGCCGCCGACCAGCCGCAGGTCCAGCGTGTAGTTCGGCTCGCCGGTCACCTCGACCCGGTAACATCCCTGTCCGGCCGGCTGCGGCCAGTCCGGACCGAGATCGGATCGCAGCCGCGTCACGTGCTCCAACACGCACACCGGCTGGTCACCTAGCATCCCGCGCACCTCGAACCGCAGCGCCGCCGCCGTGCCACGTGCGATCGTGCCGGCCGCGATCGCGAAATCCTCGGGTGCCGGCAGCCGCACGTAACTCTCCTCGACCCCGTCCAGTTCGACCCCGAGCCCGGCGGCCAACTGACGCACCACGCTGCCCCACGCCAGCGACAGCACTCCCGGCTGCAACAGCAGCGGCGGATCCGCGTCCATCGGCCGGCCGAAACCCATGATGTCGAACAGCACCGTCGCGTTGTGATAGCTGCCGTAGTCCAGGATCTCAAGGCACCGCACCTGGTCGATCCGTTCGCAGATCCCGGTCAGCACCAACGGAAGCCAGTCGTTCGCGAACCCAGGATCGACCCCGTTGACCCACAGCGAAGCGTTGCCCGCCACGGCGGCCGCCCGGATCGGATCGGTTAGCTCCGGCGGCACGACGCCGGTCGGATACTGCAGGAACACCGGACAACTCGACACGACGTTGATACCGGCACGCAGGAACCGGGTCAGATCCTCGACCGCTTCAGGTAGCCGGTTGTCCGCCATCGCCGTGTACACGACGCAATCCGGCGCCAACGCGATCAGGGCGTCGGCGTCCGTGGTCGCCGTGACACCGAGATCACGGCCGAGTCCTGCCAGCCGGCCGGCGTCCTGGCCGGCCTTCGCCGCACTCGACACCCACACGCCGACGAGCTCCAGATCCGGCCGGGCCGCGATGCCCGCGACAGCGTGCCGGCCGACGTTGCCCGTGCTCCACTGCACCACCCGCACAGCCATGAATCCCCTTACCGCTCAACGAATTTCACAGGTCAGGCAGGCCGAACTCCAGGTTGGGCCGCTCCGTCCCGCCGTCCACCTCGATCACCTTGCCGGTCACGTACCCACCGGCCGGCGACACCAGATACAGCACCGACGCGGCGACGTCCTCGGCCGAACCGATCCGGTGCAGCGGGGTCGCGCGTTCCATCTGGCCGCGCAGCTCATCGTTGTCCACCACGATCTTCAGTGCCGACGTGGCGACCGAACCGACCGCGATCGCGTTCACCCGGACCCGGGGCGCGAGGTCGGTCGCGGCCAGCCGGGTGTAATGCGCGAGCGCCGCTTTCGCCGTGCCGTAAGCAAGAAAGCCACGGCCGCTGACCCGCCCCATCACCGACGAGATGTTCACGATGGCACCGCCGCCACCTGCCAACAGATGCGGCGTCGCGGCCACGATCAGGGCGTGCGCGGTGGCCACGTTGAAGTGGAACGCGGCTTCGAGGAACTCCGGCGTGGTGTCCAGCAGCGGCCGGGGATACGCACCGCCGACGTTGTTCACCACGATGTCGAGCCGCCCGAACGTGTCCATCGCGGCGGCGGCCAGCGCGCCGACCTGGTCGAGATCGTCCAGATCGGCCGGCACGACGTGCGCCCGGCGCCCGGCGGCGGCCACCTGCTCGGCGACGACCTTCAACTCGGCCTCGGTACGCGCCGAGATGACGACGTCCGCGCTGGCCTCGGCCAGCCCGACCGCGGTGGCCGCGCCGATGCCCCGCCCGGCTCCGGTGATCACTGCCACTCGATCAGGGATACGGAAACGGTCGAGGATCACCGGACCTCCTGCGGAGTGGGCACGACGGCCACCAGAATGTAACACGTTCTAGTGGGGTTGATGATCCACCGAACGGCCCAGCGATCAAGACAAAGAGCACAAAAAGAACACGCGGATTACAGCCGTCGACGACCACTGCCGGTCTGGGTGACCTGCGGACATTGGGTCGTTGAGCGTCACACGGCTATACTTAGCCAGCTGAAGTGTTTCAGAGGCGCAGGACCTGCATCGTCTGGATCACCCGATTCGTTACGTGCACATGACCGGGATCACTCGTTCGTAGGTGTTGGAATGTTTCCTGGCTGTTAGAGTCACGTCAACAAAACGCGGGCCATCGTCGTCCCGTTCGGGACCCAAGTTCCCACCAAATCACGCGAGGACGACGAGGGAGGTCTGGCAGTGCTCTTTTCCGCCACCCCCGGCCCGCAAGGCCTGTACGACCCCACCCGAGAGCATGACGCTTGCGGTGTCGCCATGGTTGCCGACATCCGGGGTCGTCGGTCGCACCAGATCGTCGCGGACGCGTTGACCGCGCTGGCGAATCTGGAACACCGTGGCGCGGCCGGGGCCGAGCCGACAAGTGGTGACGGCGCCGGCATCCTGTTGCAGCTGCCGGACACGCTGCTGCGCGCGGAGGTCGGGTTCCCGCTTCCCTCGGCGGACGAGTTCGGCCGCAACACCTACGCCGCCGGAATCGCGTTCCTGCCGAGGGACCCGGTGGACCGCGCGCGGGCGATGGAGCTGATCGCGGGCATCGCCGACGAGGAGAACCTGTCCGTGCTCGGCTGGCGGCCGGTGCCGGTCCGGCCGAGTGTCGCCGAGGTCGGGCCAAGTGCCACCTCCGTGATGCCGTACTTCGCCATGCTGTTCGTCGCCGGCCGGCCCGACGCCGACGACGTTCGCCCGGCCGGTGTCGACCTTGACCGGCGCACGTTCTGCCTGCGCAAGCGCGCCGAGCGCGACACGAGGACCGCAGGCTGCGGCACGTACTTCCCATCGCTGTCCGCGCGCACGTTGGTGTACAAGGGAATGCTCACCACCGACCAGCTGCCGACGTTCTTCCCCGATCTCGGCGACCCTCGGCTGGAGAGCGCGATCGCGTTGGTGCACAGCAGGTTCTCCACCAACACGTTCCCGAGCTGGCCGCTCGCGCACCCGTACCGGTACGTCGCGCACAACGGCGAGATCAACACGATTCGCGGCAACCGCAACCGGATGCGTGCCCGCGAGGCGCTGCTGGAGTCCGACCTCGTGCCCGGTGACCTCGCCCGGCTGTTCCCGATCTGCGACGCGGACGGCTCGGACTCCGCGTCCCTGGACGAGGTGCTGGAACTGTTGCACCTCGGCGGCCGCAGCCTGCCGCACGCGGTGCTGATGATGATCCCGGAGGCGTGGGAGAACCACGCCACGATGGACCCGAAGCGTCGCTCCTTCTACCAGTTCCACGCCAGCATGATGGAGCCGTGGGACGGCCCGGCCTGCGTCACGTTCACCGACGGCACGCTCGTCGGCGCGGTGCTCGACCGCAACGGACTGCGTCCGGCCCGTTGGTGGTACACGTCGGACGGCCGGGTCGTGCTGGCCAGCGAGTCCGGCGTGCTGGACGTGCCACCGGAATCCGTTGTCGCCAAAGGACGTCTGCAGCCGGGCCGGATGTTCCTCGTGGACACCGAGGAAGGCCGGATCGTCGACGACGACGAGATCAAGAGCGCGCTGGCCGGCCAGCTCCCGTACGACGAGTGGCTGCACGCGGGACTGCTGCAGCTGGCCGACCTGCCGGAGCGCGAACACGTCGTGCAGACGCACGAGTCTGTGCTGCGCCGCCAGCTCACGTTCGGCTACACAGAAGAAGAACTGCGCGTCCTGCTGACGCCGATGGCGGAGAACGGCGCCGAACCGATCGGTTCGATGGGCTCGGACACCCCGCCCGCCGTGCTGTCACAACGATCCCGGCTGCTCTACGATTACTTCAAGCAGAATTTCGCGCAGGTCACCAACCCGCCGCTGGACGCCATTCGCGAGGAGATCGTCACGTCGGTCGCCCGCATCATGGGTCCGGAACAGAACCTCCTGGAACCCGGCCCAGCGTCGTGCCGGCACATCCAACTGCCCTACCCGGTGATCGACAACGACGAGCTGGCCAAGCTCATCCACGTCAACGACGACGGCGACCTGCCCGGCTTCGCGTGCACGGTGCTGTCCGCACTGTACGAAGTGGACGGTGGTGGCGCCGCTCTTGCCACCGCGATCGACCAGGTCCGCAGGGAGGCCTCCGAGGCGATCGCCGCCGGGGCCAGGATTCTCGTGCTGTCCGACCGGGATTCCGACCACCGGCTCGCGCCGATCCCGTCGCTGCTGCTGGTCTCCGCGGTGCACCACCACCTCGTGCGCACCAAGGAGCGGCTGCGGGTGGCGCTGGTGGTGGAGAGCGGCGACGCCCGCGAGGTGCACCACATCGCGCTGCTGCTCGGCTACGGCGCCGCCGCCGTCAACCCGTACCTGGCGTTCGAGACCATCGAGGACCTGTTGGCGCACGGCGCGATCGCGGGCGCCGACCCGCGTTCCGCCGTCCGCAACTACGTGCGGGCGCTGGTCAAGGGCGTCTTGAAGATCATGTCCAAGATGGGCATCTCCACCGTCGGCGCCTACACCGCCGCCCAGGTGTTCGAGTCGCTCGGACTGGCGCAGCCGCTGCTGGACGAGTACTTCACCGGCACGGTGTCCAAGCTCGGCGGCGTGCACATGGACGTGCTGGCCGAGGAGGTCGCCGTCCGGCACCGCCGCGCCTACCCCGACAACCCGACCGACCGGGTGCACCAGCGCCTCGACGTCGGCGGCGAGTACGCCTACCGCCGCGAGGGTGAGCTGCACCTGTTCACGCCGGAGACGGTGTTACTGTTGCAGCACGCCACCAAGACCGGCCAGGAGTCGGTCTACCGGCGCTACACCGACGAGGTGCACCGGCTGTACCGGGAGGGCGGCGCGCTGCGCGGGCTGTTCGCGTTCCGTCCCGAGGGCCGCACACCGGTGCCGATCGACGAGGTCGAACCG
>DATBCR010000293.1:0-4065 GCA_036270375.1 Pseudonocardiaceae bacterium
CACGGTGCACTATCTGGGCCGCGGCCAGGCGAGTCCTGTGCTGCTGGTGCACGCGGCGACCGCGCCGAACGCCGTGCTGTGCGCGCTGCCGGCGCTGCCCGAAACGATGTGGGCGCCCAGCCTGGCCGCGGTGTGGTCGGCGAGCGCCGCGATCGTGACCGCGTACGCGCCTGCGCTGCCGACACCGCGCGCGGAACTGCCGGTGGTCGAGCCGAGTGCGGACGCGGTCACCGAGACGATCGAACGGGCCACCGCGCACGGCGACGAGCATGTGATCAAGTTCGCGGACACCGCTGCCGACGTGTTCGCCCGCACCGGCGATCCGGACTCGTTGGCCGCCGCTGTCCGCGTGGGAACCCTGATCGGATCGACAAACTGAGCCTTCGCGGCCGGTTCGCGCCACCGGCGGGACCGGCTCGGGTGCTGGCGGCGTCCCAGCTCACCGACGCCATCGGCAACGGCGCGTACATCACGTGCTCGGTGCTGTACTTCACGCGGATCGTGGGGTTGTCGCCGACTCAGCTCGGGGTCGGCCTCACGGTGAGCTGGGGCGCCGGTTTCCTGGCCGGCGTGCCGCTCGGCCATCTCGCGGACCGCTGGGGGCCACGGCGCACCGCGACCGCGCTGGCCATCGGCACGTGCCTTTCGGTGGCCGCTTTCCTTGTGGTGCGGTCGTTTCCGCTGTTCATGCTGGCCGCGTGCGGGTACGCGTGCTGCCAGTCCGGGCTGGCGTCGGCCAGGCAGGCGCTGCTCGCGGCCCTCGTCGAACGCACCGAGCGCACAGCGGTCCGGGCGTACCTGCAGGCGGCCACGAACGCGGGGCTCGCGCTGGGCGCCGCGGTCGGCGGGCTGGCGCTGCATTTCAACACCGCCAACGGATATCTGGCGATCCTTGCGATGGACGCGGCCGGTTTCGCGGTGTCCGGCTGCCTGCTGCTGCGGGTGCCGGCGGTAGCCGCCGTACCGGCCGCGACCGCGGGGCGGATGCTCGCTGTGTTGAGCGACCGGCCGTACGCGCTGCTCACCGTGCTCAACACGATCATGTTGCTGCGGATGCCGATCATCAGCCTGGCTATTCCACTGTGGATAGTCGAGCGGACGCACGCGGCGAGCTGGCTGGTGTCCGCGGTGCTCGTGCTCAACACGGTGGCCGTGATGCTGTGGCAGGTCCGGGTCAGCAGGCGGGTACGCGATCTCGGCAGCGCGGCCACGCTGGTACGGCAGTCCGGGGTGCTGCTTCTGTTGTCCTGCGCGGTGTTCGCGCTGTCCGGGGCGAACGTGCCGGGCTGGGCGGCGGCGGTGTTCCTGCTGCTGGCCGCGGCGCTGCAGGTGCTCGGCGAGATGATGCAGTCCGCGGGCGCGTGGGAGATCAGCTTCGAACTCGCGCCCGCCGACCGGCAAGGGCAGTATCAGGGGTTCTTCGGCACCGGCACGGCGGTCGCCAGGATGCTCGGGCCGGTGCTGCTGATCACGCTGATCGTCGGGTGGGGCGCGTCGGGCTGGCTGCTGCTCGGCGGGATGTTCCTGGTGGCCGGGCTGCTCAACGGTCCAGCGGTGCGGTGGGCGGTGCGGACACGGGTCGACGGCAGTGTTGACATGTCAACTCGTGCGGTACGCTGACCGACATGACCGATCCGCCGTGGCTCGACGAACGCGAGGCGCGGGCGTGGCGCGGCTACCGCCGGATGCGCGCCCTGCTCGACCTGCAGCTCACCCGGGATCTCGCCAACGACGCTGGCCTGTCGGACGCGGACTACGACGTGCTGTCGACGCTGTCCGAGGCCGAAACGCACCGGCTGCGGCTGCACGAGCTGGCGGCGCGGATCCTGTGGTCGAACAGCCGGCTCTCGCACCACATCAGCCGCATGGAACAGCGCGGCCTGGTGCTGCGCGCCGGCGAGGCGGCCAACGCGCGGGCCTGCGTGATCGGCCTGACCGCGGCCGGCCTGCGCACCATTCAGGAGGCGGCGCCGGGGCACGTGGTGTCGGTGCGACGGCACTTCATCGACCTGCTCACGGCGGAGCAGCTGGACATGCTCGGCGACGCGACCGAGTCCGTCGTCGAGCATCTCAGCACCGTCGCCGGGGGAGTAGTTGATCAGAGGTAGTAGCCCGCAACGGGGATGCGTGCCTCATCCGGCAGGGCAGGGCCGTCCTGCGGCACCGGTGGTTTGGCGGGCGGTTTGAGGTCGGCGAGTTGGTCGTTGGAGAGCGCGAACACGACCCGGCCGAGACCGGACCGTTCGATGGCGCCGGTGCACATCGGGCAGGGCTGGCAGCTGGTGTAGAGCGTGGTGCCGGCGGCCGTGTCGGCGTCGAGTTCTTGGGCGGCCCACCTGGCCAGTTTCAGCTCGGGGTGGGCGGTGATGTCGTTGTCGGTCAGCACGGTGTTCTGTTCTTCGGCCAGCACGGCACCGTCCGCGCCGACGAGCAGCGAGCCGAACGGCGGGTTGCCACCGGCACGTGCGGCCGCGGCCAGCTCGATCGCCCGGCGGAGGAGTTGTTCACTTACCGCCACTGTCGTCTCCGTTTCGTCCGGCCAGCCAGTCCAGTGCCGCCGCGCAGTGGTCGAGTATCGAGATGTGGCCGTCGTCCGGGTAGAGCCTGAGTTCCGCTGTGCGGCAACGGTTCGCCAGCCAGTCGGCGTGTGTGCTCGGCACCGTGCGGTCCTCGCCGCCGTGCACGAGCAGCATCGGCGCGGTGATGCGGGCCGGGTCGAAACCCCATGGGGCGACGAAGGCGAGGTCGTCGTCGATGAGGCCGTCGAGGCCGCCCGCCATGCCGCGCTTGACCGTCGTGGCCAGCCATTCGCCGTACGGGCCTTCGGAAAGGGCGTCGAGATCGGTGGGGGTGAAGACCGTCGCCAGGTCCGGATCGGCGGTGGTGACGTAGGTCCGCAGGGCGGCCCGGCCCTGCACGGCGGCGGCCAGCTCGGCCACGCCGGCCTCGCCCATCCCGGCCATCCAGTCCAGCCCGTCGACGCCGAAGGGCGCGAGCGTGGCGACGCACACGACGGCCGTGACCCGCTCGGGCAGCATCGCGGCACAGGCCAGAGCATGCGGTCCACCACCGGACGTGCCCATCACGGCGAACCGCTCGACACCCAGCGCATCGGCAACCGCGGCCACATCGCCGGCGACGGACACGACGCGCCGGCCAGGGAGCGGCGTGGACGCGCCGTACCCGGGCCGGTCCATCGAGAGCCAGCGGATGTGTTGGTACTGCGGCAATTCGAGCAACGGCCCGGGCAGAATCCCGGACTGCGGCGTGCCCGAGTGCCAGAACACCACGAAGCCGTCGCCGCTCGCGCCACTGTCGTAGACGTGCAGTGCGCGGCCGTCCCCCAACTCCACGACCATCTCTTTCGCCACAAGCAGAACATAACCCACCCCCAAATCGAACACACGTTCGACCCCCTCCGGTAATGTCAACCCCATGAACCACCCACTCCCCCTCCAGGGCTCCCTACTGGACGACGACACCACGGCCAGCGGTCTGCGCCCGTTGTCCGCGATCCAGCGCACGCCCCTGAGCCGGGGTGCGTGGCTGGACGTCCTGCCAGCCTGGCTAACCGGCGCCGCGACACTGTTCGACTGGCTGGCGGCTCACGTCCCATGGCGCGGCGAACGGCGCCAGATGTACGACCGCGTGGTAGCCGTACCCCGCCTGCTGGCGTGGTACGGCGAGGGCGCCGCCCTGCCCCACCCACTACTGACCGAGGCCAGAACAGCCCTGAACCACCACTACGAAGCCGAGTTAGGCGAGCCGTTCCGCACAGCGGGCCTGTGCTACTACCGGAACGGCCAGGACAGCGTCGCATGGCACGGCGACACAAAAGGCCGAGGCAGCACCGAGGACACCATGGTCGCAATCCTGTCCATCGGCGCCCCAAGAACATTACTGCTACGCCCAAGAACCGGCGGCCCACCACTGAAACACGCCCTCGGCCACGGCGACCTGCTAGTAATGGGCGGCTCATGCCAACGCACCTGGGAACACGCCATCCCCAAAACAACGAAACCAGTAGGCCCAAGAATCAGCATCCAATTCCGCCCACAAGGAGTC
>DATBCR010000294.1:0-3054 GCA_036270375.1 Pseudonocardiaceae bacterium
CACCACGATGCACGACACCAGCAGCATCGTCGTCGCGCCGGCGCCGGCCGCATAGAACACCAGGCTGGCGACCGCGATCACGCCGTTGCGCCACCTGCCGGGCAGCACCAGCACGGCGCCGAGCACGACCGGCAGGAAATACCACAGGAACAGCGGCGTGGCGAACGACATCGCCCGCTAGACCCGCCCGCCGGCCCGCCGCCGCCGGGCCACCTCCGCCAGCACGACCCCGGCCGCGACCGATGCGTTCAGCGACTCCACCCCGGCCGCCATCGGGATCGAGATGGTCGCGTCGCACGTCTGCTTGACCAACCTTGACAATCCGCGCCCCTCCGACCCGACGACCACCACCAGCGGTCCGGTCGCCAACTCAAGCTGGTCCACGGTCAGATCCCCGTCCGCGTCCAGCCCGACGATCATCAGCCCGCGCTCCGCCCAGTCCCGCAGCGTCCTGGTCAGGTTCGTCGCCATGGCCACCGGCAGCCGGGCGGCCGTGCCCGCGCTGGTCCGCCACGCCACCGCCGTCACCCCGGCACTCCTGCGCTGCGGCACCAGCACCCCGTTCGCGCCGAACGCCGCCGCCGACCGGATCACCGCGCCCAGGTTCCTCGGATCCGTCACGCCGTCCAGTGCCACCAGCAGCGCGGGCTCACCGGTCTCCGACGCGGCCGCCAGCAGGTCGTCCGGGTGTGCGTACTCGAACGGCGGCATCTGCAGCGCGATGCCCTGGTGCACCGCGCCGTTCGTCAGCCGGTCCAGCTCGGTCCGCTGCACCTCGAGTACCGAGATACCCCGGTCCGCGGCCAGCCGGACGGCGTCGGCCACTCGGTCGTCGGCTTCGATACCAAGGGCCACATAGAGAGCGGTCGCCGGCACGTCGGCCCGCAGGCATTCGGCCACCGGATTGCGGCCCGCCACCAGTTCGATGCCCTCGCCGGCCGACTTGCGCCGTTGCCGGCTCGCGTCCGCCTTGGCCCGTGCCGCGGCCAGTCGGGCCGCCGGGTGGTTGGTCCGCTGCTCGGCCTTGGGCGTCGGTCCCTTGCCGACAAGGCCCTTGGACTTCTGCCCGCCGGTGCCCTTGACGGCGCCCTTCTTGCTCCCGGGCTTGCGCATGGCACCCCGACGCTGCGAATTCCCTGCCACGTCACGCGTCCTTGATTGTCCACTGTGGACCGTCGGAGGTGTCCTCGACGGCTATTCCGGCGGCCAGCAGGCGATCACGCAGTGCGTCCGCCTCGGCGAAGTCACGTTCCGCCCTCGCTCGCTGCCGTGCTTCGAGCAGGTGATCGACGAGTGCGGTCAGCGCCGCCTCGTGCGTGGCCGAACCCCCCGCTGCCCACGTGTCCGCGAGCGGGTCGAGGCCGAGCACGCCGGTCATCGCCCGCACCGAGCCGGCCGCACCCCTGGCGGTCGCGTCGTCGCCCGCGTCCAGCGCGGTGTTGCCCTCGCGCACGGCGTTGTGCACGGCGGCCAGCGCTGCCGGCGTGCCCAGGTTGTCGTCCATCGCCTCGGTGAACTCCGCGCACAGCACCCCGGCCGGCACCGCGCCGGTCCGCTGCACGACCCGCCGAACGAACGAGTCGATCCGCCCGTACGCCGCCACCGACTCGCCGAGCGCGACGGCCGAGTACTCGATGTTCGACTGGTAGTGCGGCCCCACCAGGTAGTACCGCAACTCCGCCGCATGCACCGTCTTGAGCATCTCCGGGATGGACACCACGTTGCCGAGCGACTTGGACATCTTGTCGCCCGCCATGGTGACCCACGCGTTGTGCAGCCAGAACCGCGCGAACGGGTCGCCGGCCGCGTTGGACTGCGCGCGCTCGTTCTCGTGGTGAGGGAACACCAAATCGATGCCGCCGCCGTGGATGTCGAACTCGGCGCCCAGATAGCTGGTGGCCATCGCGGAGCACTCAAGGTGCCAGCCCGGCCGGCCGGCGCCCCACGGGGTCGGCCAGGACGGTTCGCCCGGCTTGGCGGCCTTCCACAGCGTGAAGTCGCGCTGGTCACGTTTGCCGTCTGCGGTCTGCTCGCCCTGCTGGACCTCGTCGAGGCGCTGCCCGGACAGGTCGCCGTAACCGGGGAACGAGCCGACCGCGAAGTACACGTCACCGGCCGCCGCGTACGCGTGCCCGCCGTCGATCAGCCGCCGCATCAGTTCGATCATCTGCGGCACGTGCCCGGTCGCCCTCGGCGCGATGGACGCCGGCAGGCAGCCGAGCGCGGTGTACGCCGACTCGAACGCCCGCTCGTGCGTCGCGGCCCACTCCCACCACGGCCGGCCCGCTTCCCTTGCCTTGGTGAGGATCTTGTCGTCGATGTCGGTCACGTTGCGCACCAACAGGACGTCCAGCCCTTGGTACGCCAGCCAGCGCCGCAGCACGTCGTAGTTCAGGACGCTGCGCACGTGCCCGATGTGCGGAGTGCCCTGCACGGTCGCACCACACACGTAGATCGACGCCGTTCCGCTGCGCACGGGGTGGAACTCCCGTCGGCTCCGGGTCGCTGTGTCGTACAGGTGCAGGCTCACATCGGCATGGTACGGGCGGGTGACGAACGGTTTCCCGCGCGCCCGGTCACAGCCCGTGTCGTGCCAGCGCGTCCAGCAGCGCGGTCGGCCGTGCTGCGGTCGGCAGCGGTTCGACGATCTCCACCTGGCAGCCGATCGCCGCCGCGCCGCCGTCCGCCTCGCGGCTGTCGCCGATCATCAGCGCGCGCTTCGGATCGATACCGAGCCGGTCGCACGCGATCCGGAAGATCTTCTCCTCCGGCTTGACCGAACCCTCCTGAAAGGACAGTACGAACTCGGTGACCAGATCGGTGATGCCGAAGCGGTCGAACGACGTCCGCACGTCCCACGCGATGTTGCTGACGACGGCTACCGGAACGTTCGCCTCGCGCAACCGTTGCAGCACTTCCGGCACGTCCGGGTAGATCTGCCAGCTGCCCGGTTCGAGCATCCGCCGGTAGCCGGCTTCCGCTTCGCCGGGGCCGTCCAGTCCGCCCAGCCGCAGCGATTCGGTGTACACCAGCTCGTGCACGTCCGGATCGAGG
>DATBCR010000295.1:0-4345 GCA_036270375.1 Pseudonocardiaceae bacterium
TGGGCGGCCGTCGTCGGCATGCCCGACCTGGGCCTGCTGGCTGCGGCCGAGCTGGGCGTAGCCATGCCCAGATTGGCTGTGGTCCCCAAGCCAGGCGCCAATTTCGGCGACGTGGTAGCGGCACTGCTGGACGGCGTAGACCTGGTAGCGGTCGCCACGCCGCCCAGATCGCAGAGCCGACACCGCCCCCGCCCAGACCTCACCGGGCTGGCCCGCCGCCTGTCCGCCCGAGCCCGCCACCGCGAATCGGTCCTGCTCTCGTTCGGCAACTGGCCAGGCGCCGACCTCGAACTGGACTGCACAGAAGCCACCTACGCGGGATTGCGGGGCGGCCACGGCCACCTGACCACCCGAGAAATAACGGTCACCGTCCAAGGCCGAGGCATAGCCACCCGCTCAACCAGCGACCGGGTGCAGTTGCCCACAGCACCGAAGCCCCGCCCGGCCCCTCGAACCCGCCGCATCTCCCCAGTCTCAGCCCCCACCCCACCGACCCCACCACCAACCGGCCCATCCCGCCTCATCGGCCCAATAGGCCTTGTCGACCCAACAGGCACCGTCGTCCCAGCCAGACCGACCAAGGCAACCAGCGCGACCAAGGCGACCAGCCCGACCAGTCCGATCAGCGCGACCAGCCCGACCAAAGCGACCGGTTCGGCGAGCGCGACCGGCTCGGCCGACCCGGGTGCTGCGGCCAACTCTGCCCGCTTGGCCAATTCGATCAGCTCTGTCGACCAGGCCGGCTCGACCGGCAGCACCGCTTTGGTCAGCTCGACCAACCCCGCCGACCCAACCGGTTCCGCTGTTTCGACCGGCCTGGTCGGCCCGATCGGTTACGCCAACTCGGCTGGCCCGACACGCCCGGCTGGCTCGGCTTGGTTGGCCGGCTCGATCGGTTCTGTCGATCAGATCGGTCCGGCTGACTCTGCTGGCGTGATCAGCTCGGCCGACTCGGCTGAGCCGGACCGGTCCCGTAGTCGTCGTGGGCTTCGTGTTGTGGAGGTCGGATGACCGGGGAGTCGCGACTGTTGGTGGTGTGGTGTCCGGATTGGTCCGCGGTGTCCGCCGCCGCCACTGCCGGTCTGCCGCCGCATACGCCCGTTGCCGTGATTGCCGCCAATCGGGTGGTGGCCTGTTCCTCGCCGGCCAGGGTGGAGGGGATTCGGCGGGGGACCCGGCGGCGGGACGCGCAGTCCCGCTGTCCTGAGCTTGTCGTGTTTCCGCCCGACCCCGACCGGGATGCTCGGCTGTTCGAGCCGGTTGCCTCGGCCGTCGAGGAGCTCGCACCGGGGGTCGAAGTGGTGCGTCCCGGTGTGATCGCGGTGCCCGCGCGTGGGCCGATCGGTTACTTCGGTGGCGCCGAACAGGCCGCCGAGCGGCTGATCGACGAAGTGGCCGTCCGCGCGGGGGTGGAGTGTCAGATCGGTGTCGCGGACGGGCTGTTCGCCGGGCTGCTCGCGGCACGCCGCGGTGTGATCGTGCCGGTCGGGGGCACACCAGACTTCCTTGCGCCCCTTGCCATCGGTGAGATCGACCAGCCCGCTGACCGGTTCGGGCCGGTGCGTGCGGGGCGGATGGACCGGACCGATCGCACCGAGCTGGTCGACCTGTTGCGCCGCATGGGTATCCGCACTCTCGGCGCGTTCGCGGCGATCCCCGAGCGGGACGTCGCCTCACGCTTCGGTGGTGCCGCGGTCCTCGCCCACCGGCTCGCGGCGGGGCGGGCCGAACGGCCGTTGGCCAGACGCCGTCCACCGGCCGATCTGGTCGTGGACATCGTGCTCGACCCGCCGGCCGATCGGGTCGACGCGGCCGCGTTCGCCGCAAAGGCCGCCGCCCAGAAGCTCTACGACGGGCTGGTGGCGCACGGCCTCGCCTGCACCCGTCTCGCCATCCACATCCAGACCGAGGCCGGCGAACAACGCGACCGGGTCTGGCGCTGCGCCGAACCCCTCACCCTCGCCGGCATCGCCGACCGGGTGCGCTGGCAACTCGACGGCTGGCTACGCATGGCCCACGACGCCAACCTGCCCAGCGCCGGCGTGAACCTGCTCCGCCTCGCCCCGGACGAGGTCATCGACGGCCGCGCGCTTCAGTTCGGCCTGTGGTTCGGCGAGACCGATCCGAGCGCCGAGACCGAACGGGCCGGCCGCGCGCTGGTCCGCGTCCAGGGCCTGCTCGGGCCGGACGGCGTGTGCACCGCGGTACTCGGCGGCGGGCGCGGCCCACGCGACCAGGTTCACCTCGTGCCCTGGGGCGACGAACGCATCCCGGCCGCCGACCCGGAACCGGCGTGGCCGGGCCGGTTGCCGCAACCGGCACCGTCGACCGTGCCGGCGGACCGGATCCCCGCCGTGGTGACCGACGCGGACGGTGGCGAGGTCGGGGTCACCGGCCGGCATCTGCTCACCTCGGTCCCCCAACGTGTTGTCGTGCCTGGCATCCGGCAACACAAGGTGAACGGCTGGGCCGGTCCGTGGCCGGTGGTCGAACGCTGGTGGGACGACGACACCGCCCGCCGAGCCGTCCGACTCCAAGTGGTCCTGAGCGACGAGAACGAACAAGACGACACTGCGGTCCTGCTACTCCGTGAAAGCGGCAAATGGCTGGTGGAAGGGATATACGACTGATGAAGTCCGAGGATTTCCCGGGCACTCGACACCGAACCACACCCTGGTTCGACGAACTCGCCGACCATCTGTCCGAAGTGGACGGATCAGCCGTTGTCTGGCTGCCCGACCCCGCCCGCCCCATCCTCCTCCCGCGCCAGCGCCGCCCCGACGACGGCTACCGAACACCCGGGCCGTGATCCCAGATGGGCTGGAACAACCCCCCGGTGCGGTGGGCCGAGTTGGAACGGGCACTGTCCGGCCGGCCCCCGCAGCCCGGCGACGGCGGCGACAGCCCCGCATGGACCAGAAAACGCGCCGGCTACGAATCCCCACCGGAAGCCCGCCCCACCGCGACCGATCCACCCGACACCCCCCGCGTCCCCTACGCCGAGGTGCACTGCCACTCCAACTTCAGCTTCCTCGACGGCGCCAGCCATCCAGAAGAGCTCGTCGAACAGGCCGCCCGCCTCGGCCTGGACGCGATCGCCCTCACCGACCACGACGGCGTCTACGGCGCCGTCCGCTTCGCAGAAGCCGCGAAGGAACTCGGCGTACACACCGCATACGGCGCGGAACTCAGCTTCGGCCTGCCCGAACCGCAGAACGGCGTACCCGACCCGGTCGGCGACCACCTCGTCCTGCTGGCAAGAGGCGCGGCCGGCTACCGCAAACTGTGCCGCACCATCACCACCGGCCATCTCGGCACCGACCCGGACGACCCGGCCACCCGCCAGACCGAGAAGGGCAAACCCTTATACGTCCTCGACCAGGTCGTCGACGAGATCGCGGGCTACGCCGCCGTACTCACCGGCTGCCGCAAAAGTCCCGTGCGCAGGGCATTGGCGGAGTACGGCCCGGCCGCCGCCGCCGACGAACTGCGGTTCCTCGCCGACCGGTTCGGCCACGACCACGTGTACGTCGAACTGATCGACCACGGCTACCCCGAGGACACCGACCGCAACGACCTACTCGCGAAGATCGCAGGCGACCTGTGCCTACCCGTGATCGTCAGCAACGCCGTGCACTACGCCCACCCGGCCCGCGGCAAACTCGCCACCGCGCTGGCCGCGGTCCGCGCCCGCCGCAGTCTGTCCGAAATGGACGGTTGGCTGCCGCCAGCACCCACCGCCTACCTGCGCTCCGGCGCTGAGATGGCCGACCGCTTCCACCGCTACCCGGGCGCCGTGCACCGGACCGCCGTGCTTGGCATGGAATGCTCCTTCGACCTGAGCCTCGTCGCGCCCAACCTGCCGCCGTACCGGACCCCGGACGGCCACACCGAGGCCACCTACCTCCGCGAGCTGGTGATGCGCGGCGCGCCGGCCCGCTACGGCACGCTGACCGAGAATCCCCGTGCCTACCAACAGCTCAACCACGAACTGCGGGTGATCGAGGAACTCCAGTTCCCCGGCTACTTCCTCATCGTCTGGGACATCGTCAACTTCTGCGGCCGCGCGGGCATTCTCTGCCAGGGCCGGGGTTCGGCCGCCAACTCGGCCGTGTGCTACGCGCTCGGCATCACCAACGTCGACGCGGTGCGGTACAACCTGCTGTTCGAGCGGTTCCTCGCGCCGGCACGGGACGGCCCGCCGGACATCGACCTGGACATCGAGTCCGACCGGCGCGAGGAGGCCATCCAGTACGTCTACCAGCGCTACGGCCGGCTGTGCGCGGCGCAGGTGGCCAACGTGATCACCTACCGGCCCAAGTCGGCGGTGCGCGACATGGGCAAG
>DATBCR010000296.1:0-19305 GCA_036270375.1 Pseudonocardiaceae bacterium
CAGTGGCCCGCTCGCCGCGCGCGACCCTCGAAACGGGACACCGAGTTGTCTGATCGGCTCCAACTCGGCCATGATCCCCTCCGCGCATGGACTCGTCCGGCACCATGCGCCTGAGATAGTAAACCTACCTGCCTAAAGGGCTACCTCAGTTCCCACCACTGCACGATTCCCGGCCGTCCGTCACCTCGTGATGCCGACCAGTTCCGCCAATCGGGTCATGTGTGCGCCAGGCCGACCGAACAACTGCGCACTGCTGTGTGCCCGCTTGAAGAACAGGTGCGCGTCGTGCTCCCAGGTGATCGCGATTCCGCCGTGCAGCTGAATCATTTCCGACGCGGCAAGGGTGAACGCGGACGAACAGTGGGCGGCGGCGACCTCGGCCCGCACGGGCAGATCCTCGGGGCCGGCGGCGGCCGCGGCGCGGGCGGCCGAGCGAGCGGTCTCGACGGCGACGTACACGTCGGCCATGCGGTGTTTCAGCGCCTGGAAGCTGCCGATCGGACGGCCGAACTGCACGCGGTCCTTGCTGTAGGCGACGGTGCGCCGCAGGCATTCGGCGGCCGCGCCGACCTGTTCGGCCGCCAGCACGATCCGGGCCGTGTCCAACGCCGTGCTGACGGCGGCGCCGCCACCGACGCGACGGCCGCTTGCCTCGGTGAGCGTGACGACGGCAAGGCGGCGGGTCTGGTCCATCGTGGTCACCGCGGCCCGATGGACGCCGGACTGTTCGACCGGCACCTCGAACAGCCCGACGCCGTCGGTCGTGCGGGCGGCGACCAGCAGCACGTCGGCCAGGTCACCGTCCACCACGTAATGTGCCGCACCACTCAACGATCCGTCCCCGGTGCACGCCGGCTGCCACTGGCCGTCCGCACCGGAAACGGCCAGGGCGGCCAGCGATCGGCCGTCCGCCAAGCCGGGCAGCAGTCGGGCGCACGCCTCGACGTCGCCGCCGGCCAGCAGTGCCGTGCCCGCCAGCACCGACGAGCCGAGCAGGGGAGTGTTCGTCAGGGTGCGGCCCAGTTCCTCCGCCACCACACAGGTTTCCAGCAGGCTCGCACCCGAACCGCCGTACTCCGTTGGTATGTGCAGGCCGGCGGCGCCGATCTCACACAGCGTCGGCCACGCCGAGTCGGGCGCGCGATCCAGCACGTCGGCCACCGTGTCTCGCAGCGCCCGTTGCTCGTCGGTCAACCGCATGGTGTCTCCCCCCTGTCGACGAGTGCGGCCAGCACCCGTGCCCGATGGACCGATCCGGTGCCCCAGGCGCCACACAGGGCGCGGATCTTGGTCAACCAGAGGCTCAGGTCGTGTTCGTCGGTGTAGCCGACGGCACCGTGCACCTGCAGCGTCACCCGCGCCGCGCGATGGGCCGCGTCCCCGCAGGCCACCTTGGCCGCCGAGATGTCCCGGCGGGCCATGGTGACGGCGGCGCCATACAGCAGCGGCCGGGCCAACTCGATGCCGACCAACACGTCCGCCAACTGGTGCTTGACCGCCTGGAACGCACCGATCGGTCGCCCGAACTGCTTCCGCGCACGCGCATGTCCGACTGCCATGTCCAGGACGGCACGGCCGGCGCCGAGTAGCTGCGCGGCACACACCAAAGTACCGATGTCCGATGCCGGGCCGGTGACACAGCGCGCGAGGGCGGTGTCCGGAGCGACCGCGAACAGGCGGCGCGCACCGTCCACAGACGACAGTTCGGAGCCCGTGATGTGACCGGTGGACAACAGATCCCCGTCGACCGCCAAAACCAGATCGGCCACGTCCGCGTCCAGCGCGTAAGGCACGTTCGGCGGGATGGCGACGGTCGCGATCGACGTACCGGACGCCAGTTCCGGCAGCCACCTCTCGGCAAGTCCGGTGTCTGGCAGTGCGGCCAGCAGGGTGGGCACCACGGCTGCCGACTCGACAAGCGGTCCGGGTACCACGTGCCGGCCGAGTTGCTCGAAGGCCACCACCAGGTCGACCGGATCGCCGTCCGACCCGGCCAGCGCGGTCACGCCCGTCGCGGCCAGCTTGCGCCACAACGCGATGCCGGGCGCGCTGTCACCGGATCGCCAGTGCCGCACCACAGTCGGTACGTCGGACGCGGACAGCAGGTCGTGCAGGCTGTCCGCGAACTGGCGTTGCTCGGCACTGAGCAGGAACCTCATCGGTCCCCCCTCGGCAGGCCGAGCAGGCGTTCCGCGACCACGTCCCGCTGGATCTCGTTGGTGCCGGCGTAGATCGGGCCGGCCAGCGCGAACAGGTAGCCGTCCGACCAGTGTCCGGTGAGTTCCGCGGCCGGACCGAGCAGATCGAGCGCCGTCTCGTGCAGGGCGATGTCCAGTTCGGACCAGAACAGCTTGTTGACACTGGATTCAGCGCCCAGCCGGCCGCCGTCGGCCAGTCGGCCCGCGGTGCCGTACGTGTAGAGCTGGTAGGCCCGAGCGCCGATCCACGCATCCACTACCCTGTCGGCGAGGGCGGTATCGCCGCTCTCCCGCCACAGCTTGACGAGCCTGTCCGCCGCCGCGGTGAACCGGCCGGGGCTGCGCAGGGACAGGCCGCGTTCGTTGCTCGCGGTACTCATCGCGACGCGCCAGCCGTCGTCGACCGCGCCGAGCACGTCCGCGTCCGGCACGAACAGATCGTCGAAGAAGATCTCCGCGAAGCCGGGATCGCCGTCCAGTTGGCGAATCGGCCGGACGGTGACACCGTTCGCGTTGAGGGGGAACAGGAAATACGTCAGCCCACGGTGTCGTGCGGCCGTCGGGTCGGTGCGGAACAGACCGAAGCCCCGGTCGGCGTAGGCGGCGCGGGAACTCCACGTCTTCTGCCCGCGCAGCAGCCAGCCGCCGTCGGTTCCCCTCGCGGTGGCGCGGATCGCGGCGAGGTCGCTGCCGGCCTCGGGTTCGGACCAGGCCTGCGCCCAGATCTCGGTGCCGTCGGCCATGTTCGGCAGGATCCGGTCGCGCTGGTCGTCGGTGCCGTGCGCGAACAGTGTCGGCGCGAGCAGGAAGATGCCGTTCTGGCTGACCCGGCCGGGCGCGCCGGCCGCGTGGTACTCCTCCTCGAACACCAGCCACGCCAACAAGGACGCGTCCCGCCCGCCGTAGGCCGCCGGCCAGGACACCACGGACAGCCGGGCCTCGGCCAGCTCGCGTTCCCACGTCCGGTGCCGTGCGAAACCCGCTTCGGTGTCCATCGACGGCAGTGGCTCGGCGGGCACGTGCGCGGCCAGCCAGTCACGTACCTCGGCTCGGAAGTCGAGGGTTGTGTTGTCCAGGTCCAGATCCACTAGCGCCCACCGTCCCGCATGGACCGGGCGTCCATGCCGGCAAGGGAGTCGGTCGAGGTCTCGGCGTTGTGCGCGTGCGCGAAATGGTGCAGGCCGAACACCGAGTCCATGCCGGACCGCATGCCCATCAGGTCCTCGGCCTGGTTCACCGCACGTTTGGTCAGTGCGAGGCCGAACCGGGGCATGGTGGCGATTCGTTCGGCCAGCGCGAAGGTCGCCGTTTCCAGGTCTGCTCGGGGCACGACCCGGTTGACCATGCCCCATTCCTTCGCCTGGCGCGCGTCGAACCGGTCGCCGGTGAACAGCACCTCCTTCGCCGCCCTCGGGCCGAGCATCCACGGGTGCGCGAAATACTCGACACCAGGAATGCCCATACGCACCACCGGATCGGCGAAGAACGCGTCGTCGGCGGCCACGATCAGGTCGCACACCCAGGCCAGCATGAGGCCGCCCGCGATGCACGCACCCTGCACCATGGCGATCGTCGGCTTCGGGATCTCCCGCCACCGCCGGCACATGCCGAGGTAGACCTCCATCTCACGGGCGTAGCGCAGGTCGCCGCCGGGTTTGCCGACGTGGTCCCACCACAGCACGGCCTTGCGCTCGAACGAGACGTCCACGTCCCGACCGGGTGTGCCGATGTCGTGGCCGGCCGAGAAGTGCTTGCCAGCGCCGGCAAGCACGATCACGGACACGTCGTCGTCATCGACGGCCCTGGTGAACGCCGCGTCGAGCGCATAGGTCATGGCCGAGTTCTGCGCGTTGCGGTACTCCGGCCGGTCCATGGTGACCAGCGCGACCGGGCCACGGGTGTCGTACCTGACGACTGTCATGTCGGATTCCGTTCCGTGCGCAGGACTTGCTTGAGCACCTTCCCGCTCGCGTTGCGCGGCAGCGCGGTGCGGAACTCGACGGTGCGGGGGACCTTGTAGTTGGCCAGCCGGGCGCGGCAGAATCCGACTATGTCCGATGTGGACAGTTGATGATTCGTGACCACGTAGGCGAGGCCGACTTCGCCGAGCCGTTCGTCCGGCACGCCGATCACCGCTGAGTCGGTCACCCCGGGCAACTGGGCCAGCGTCTGCTCGACCTCGGCCGGGTACACGTTGAAACCGCCGCAGATGTACATGTCCTTGAGCCGGTCGGTGATCCGCAGGTTGCCGCGCTCGTCGACGCGGCCGACATCGCCGGTGTGCAGCCAGCCGTCGGTGTCGATCGCGGCCGCGGTCGCCGCCGGGTCGTCCAGGTAGCCGAGCATGACGTTCGGGCCGCGCAGCAGCACTTCGCCCGTGTTGTCGGCGATGCGCAACTCGAAGCCGGCGGTTGGCCGGCCGCAGGTGTGTGCGACGGTGTCGGCGTCGTCGCCATGTCGGCACATCGTGGCCACCACGGCCTCGGTCAGGCCGTAGCCGGTGAGGACGGTGTCGAAGGACAGGTCGCGCCGCATCCGTTCCACCAGCGTCACCGGCACCATTGCGGCACCCGTCACCGCGAGCCGCAGGCTGGACAGGTCGTACCGGTCGCGGTTCGGATGGTCGAGCAGGGACTGGTAGATCGTCGGCGGGCCGGGCAGCACGGTGATGCGTTCGCGTTCGATCAGGGCCATCGTGGTCTCGGTGTCGAACACCGCCTGGGGCACGATCGCGGCGCCGCGCAGCAGGCACGCCAGGATGCCGGCCTTGTAGCCGAAACTGTGGAAGAACGGGTTGACCACGAGATAGCGGTCGCCTTGGCCGAGTCCGGCGTGGGTGGACCAGGAGTCGGCCACCGCGAGAGCCTGCCGGTGCGCGCTCATCGCACCTTTGCTGCGGCCGGTGGTGCCGGAGGTGAACAGGATGTCGCTCACATCGTCCGGGCTGATCCGTGGTTCGGGCGTGTCGTGGGCCAACTCGTCCAGGTCGGCCCACTCGATCACATGCGGGTCTGGTGGTGACTGCTCGTCGGTGGGGATGCGGACGATGGTTCGGAGCCCGGGTGGGTCACCCGCGTTGCGGAGTTCGGCCAGGCGGTCGACGCCGAGGAACGGGCCGGCGACCACGAGTGTCCTTGCCTTGCTGCGGGTCAGCACGTCCAGTGTTTCCGGTCCGGTGAACCGGGTGTTCACCGGGACCAGCGTCGCACCCGCGGACAGTGCGCCCAGCGCGGCTTCCACCCAGTGGTGCGTGTTCGGCGCGCAAATGGCCACCCGGTCGCCCGGTCGGACGCCCGTCGTGTGCAGCGCGCCGGCCACGATTCGCGTCCGTGCGTGTAGTTCGCGGTACGTGAGGCACGTTGGTGAATCGATCAGGGCGGGCGCGTCGGCGAACCGGGTCGATGCCTCGGCCAGGGCGGCCGGGATGGTGCGCGCCATGCGTCCTCCAAAGCAAGTGCTTGGTAGGCTACCGTAGTACGCTACCGGGACAACAGGGCCGGAGGTGGGTGTGGACAAGGCCGATGTCGAGTTCCGGCAACAGGTCCGGACATGGTTGGCGGACAACCTCACCGGCGAGTTCGCCGCGCTGCGCGGTGCCGGCGGCCCTGGGCGCGAACACGAGTCGTTCGAGCTGCGGCTGGCGTGGGACCGGCACCTGGCCGCGGCCGGCTGGACGTGCCTCGGCTGGCCGGTCGAACACGGCGGCCAGGGTGCGAGCATGCGCAGGCAGGTGATCTTCTACGAGGAGTACGCGCACGCCAACGCGCCCGCTCGGGTCAACCACTTCGGTGAGCACCTGCTCGGTCCAACCCTGATCACCTTCGGTACACCCGAGCAGCAGCGGCGTTTCCTGCCGGCCATCGTCGCCGTCGAAAACCTGTGGTGCCAAGGCTATTCCGAGCCCGGCGCCGGTTCGGACCTGGCATCGGTCAGCACGGCCGCCCGGCTGGACGGCGACCGCTGGGTGATCACGGGGCAGAAGGTGTGGACGTCGCTGGCCCACGTCGCCGACTGGTGTTTCGTGTTGGCCCGCACCGAACCCGCGTCCCATCGACATGCTGGGCTGTCCTACCTGCTGGTGCCGATGCGGCAGGACGGCGTGCGGGTGCGGCCGATCCGGCAGCTCACCGGTACCTCGGAGTTCAACGAGGTCTACTTCGACGGCGCCACAACGGAAGCGTCGCTGGTCGTCGGCGCGGTCGGGGACGGCTGGCGGGTCGCCATGGGCACGCTCGGTTTCGAGCGCGGCGTGGCAACCGTCGGCCAGCAGATCGGTTTCCGGCGTGAACTGGACGCGGTGATCGAACTGGCACGGCGGACCGGCGCGATCGACGACCCTGTGCTGCGCGACCGTTTGACAAGGGCGTGGCTCGAACTGGACGTGATGCGCTCGCACGCGCTGCGCACGCTGGCCGAGGTCGGCGACGGCGCGCCGGGGCCGGAGGCGTCGGTGGCGAAGCTGTTCTGGGCGAACTGGCATCGGCGGCTCGGTGAGCTGGCGATGGCGGTGGCCGGCCCGGCCGGTATGGTCGCCGGCGGCCCACCGTACGAATTGGACGAATGGCAGCGGCTGTTCCTGTTCAGCCGCGCGGACACCATCTACGGCGGTTCGGACGAGGTGCAGCGCAACATCATCGCCGAGCGGGTGCTCGGCCTGCCACGGGAGGCTCGATGACCGCGCTTCCTGTTGCCGGGCACGCGCTGCTGGCCGGCAAGGTGGTCGTGGTGACGGCGGCGGCCGGCACCGGCATCGGATCGGCCGTGGCCCGGCGGTGCCTCGAGGAGGGCGCGTCGGTCGTGGTCAGCGACTGGCACCGGCGGCGGCTCGGCGAGATCCGGGACGAGCTGTTCGCCGAGTACGGCGACCGGGTCCAGGCAGCCGTGTGCGACGTGACCGACGAGGACCAGGTGCGGGGGCTGCCGATGACGGCCGTCGCGGAGTTCGGCCGGCTCGACGTGATGATCAACAACGCCGGACTCGGTGGTACCAGGTCACTTCTGGACATGACGGACGATGAGTGGACCCGCGTGCTGGACGTCACGCTCAACGGCACGTTCCGCTGCACTCGCGCGGCGCTGCGGCAGTTCGTCGCGCAGGGCGGGGGTGGTGCGGTGGTGAACAACGCGTCGGTCGTCGGGTGGCGGGCGCAGGCCGGGCAGGCGCACTACGCGGCCGCCAAGGCGGGCGTGATGGCGTTGACCCGGTGCGCCGCGCTGGACGCCGCCGAACACAACGTCCGGGTGAACGCGGTCGCGCCGAGCCTTGCCATGCATCCGTTCCTGGCCAAGGTGACCAGCCCCGAACTGCTCACCGAGCTGGCCGGCCGGGAGGCGTTCGGCCGGGCCGCGGAGCCGTGGGAGGTGGCGAACGTGATGGTGTTCCTCGCCAGCGACTACGCCTCCTACCTGACCGGTGAAGTGATTTCCGTGAGCAGCCAACATCCATGATCGTGAGGCAACGATGAGTCCGCGTGGGCGGCGCCCGGTCGAGGGGCGGAACGGCGGTTCGGAGCGGCGGGCCGAACTGCTCGCGCTCGCCGCGACCATGTTCGCGGAGCGTGGTTTCGTGTCCACGACGGTGCGCGACATCGCGGACGCGGCTGGCATCCTGTCCGGCAGCCTCTACCACCACTTCGACTCCAAGGACTCGATGGTGGACGAGATCCTGCGCGGCTTCCTGGACGAGTTGTTCGGGAGTTACCGGGAGATCATCGCCGGCGGGCTCGACCCGAAGGCCACGCTGCGGGCGGTGGTCGTCGCGTCGTTCGAGTGCATCGACCGCCGGCATGCCGAGGTCGCGATCTTCCAGAACGAGTCGAAGTATCTTGCCCAGTTCGAGCGGTTCGGGTATCTGGCGGACCGGAACGTGGAATTCCGGAAGCTGTGGATCGGGCTGATCGAGGAGGGCGTGCGGGCCGGCGTGTTCCGGTCCGGGCTGGACGTCGAGGTGGTCTACCGGTTCGTCCGGGACACGGTGTGGGTCGCGGTGCGCTGGTACCGGCCGGGTGGCACGCTGTCCGCGCGGGCCGTCGCGGACCAGTACCTCGCCATCCTGCTCGACGGCATCGCGAGCCGTCGCCGGTCCGGCTGAGGAGGTCATCGTGGGGCAGGCGTACATCGTGGAGGCCGTGCGCACCGCCGTCGGCCGGCGTGGTGGCGCGCTGGCGGATGTGCACCCGGCGGATCTGGGCGGCGGCGTGATCCGGGCGTTGTTCGACCGGGTGGACGTGGACCCGATCGATGTGGACGACGTGATCTTCGGGTGCGTCGACACGATCGGCCCGCAGGCCGGCGACATCGCGCGGACCGCGTGGCTGGTGGCCGGTTTCCCGGAAGCGGTGCCCGGCGTGACGGTGGATCGGCAGTGCGGGTCGAGCCAGCAGGCACTGCACTTCGCGGCGCAGGCCGTGCTGAGCGGAACGGCCGACATCGTGCTGGCCGGCGGCGTGCAGAACATGAGCCGGGTGCCGATCTCGGCCGCGATGCTGGCGGGCCGGCAGTACGGTTTCGCGCACCCGATGGATGGCTGCCAGGGCTGGGAACACCGTTATGGAGACGAGGAACTCGACCAGTTCCGGGCCGCCGACCTGATCGCCCGGCGGTGGGCGATCGAGCGGGCCGAGATGGAGCTTTTCGCGCTGCGCAGCCATGAGCGGGCCATCGTGGCACTCGACAGTGGACGGTTCGACCGCGAGATCGTGCCGGTCGGCGGGTTGGAGCGGGACGAGGGACCGCGCCGGGACACCAGCCTTGCCGCGATGGCCAAGCTGTCGCCGCTGCGGCCCGGTGGCACGGTCACCGCGGCGTTGGCCAGCCAGATTTCGGACGGCGCGAGTGCGGTGCTCGTCGCGTCCGAACATGCCGTGGCCGAGCGCCGGCTGACGCCAAGGGCCCGGATTCACCACCTATCGGCGCGCGGCGCCGATCCGATCTACATGCTGACCGCGCCCATCCGGGCCACTCGGCATGCGTTGCAGCGGGCCGGGATGAGCATCGGGGACATCGACCTGTTCGAGGTGAACGAGGCGTTCGCGAGCGTGGTTCTGGCGTGGGCCAAGGAACTCAACGTCGACCTGGACCGGGTGAACGTGAACGGCGGCGCGATCGCACTCGGCCACCCGATCGGCGCGACCGGCACTAAACTGTGCACGACGCTGCTGCACGAACTGGAGCGCTCCGGCGGCCGATTCGGCCTACAGACGATGTGCGAGGGCGGCGGCCAGGCCAACGTGACGATCATCGAACGGCTCGGCTGACCGACCGGCGGGGCGCGGCCCGGCACGACCCACCGTTGTCCGTGTGAACACGGCGCTGGCCTGACCTGCCCGCCCCGGCCCAGGTCACCCTGCCGGTGCTGTCTGGCCGGAATACAGTGCCGTCGACCGCCAAGCCGCGCTGCCGTTCCTGGGGAGCTTTGTCGATCTGGTCCGAGGTAGCCGATTTGGACGACCGGGCAGTGCACCGGTGGCCGGCACACGGAGTCAGGTCCATCAGCTGCCGCACCGTCGCAGAAAGCCCAGGTCGGCCATGTTGGGTCTACGCGCTCCGTGCGACCGTGGACAGCCCGGCCGCACCGGCCCGGATCGCGCGGTCCGCCTCGTCGAGCGTGGTGCCGGCGTGTTGGTTGTCCCGCTACCACGCGGGATTATCGGGTTGCCTTCTGCCATTCGGTGGCCAGTAGGGCGTACACCAGTTCGTCGGTCCATTCTCCCTTGACGAACTCGTTTTCCCGCAGGTGCGCTTCCTGGCGCATGCCCGCTTTCGCCAGTACGCGGGCGGACGCGGTGTTCCGGCCGTCGCAGCGGCCGATCATGCGGTGCGCTTTCAAGCCGTCGAAACCGAGTCGCAGCAGGGTGACGGCCACCTCGGTGGCGAATCCCTGGCCGTAGTGGTCGGGGTGCAGGATGTAGCCGATCTCGCCCTGGTTGTGTTCCGCGCTGCGGAACATGAGGCTGGCCTGGCCGATCATGGCGCCGGTGTCGTTGCGGTCGATCGCCAGGCTCAGGCGGTCGCCCTCGTTGTCGATCCGGACCATGGACAGGCGTTCCTTCAGCAACTCCCGGGTACCGTCGCGATCACGTGGCTCCCAGTACAGGTAGCGGACCACGTCGACGTTGGAATGGATGGCGTAGGAGGCGTCGAAGTCGTCCTCGGTGAACGGACGCAGCGTCAGGCGATCGGTTCGGATCGGATAGTCAGGAGCGAACACCGGCCGAGCCTACGGCGCCTCGTCGTCCACCGCGAAGCAATTGATCCGCCGCAGGATGTGGACGGCGTCGGCCACCATGCCGTTGATCAGCTCGGCACATCCGGGCAGGTCGGACAGCATGCCGACGACCTGGCCCGCCGCCAGCACACCGGCTTGCGGGTCGCCGTCGACCAACCCGGACCGCAGCAGCATCGGGGTGTTGGCGGCCATGATCACCTTCGCCCAGCCGAGATCATTGCCCCGCCGCATGCCGATCCCTTCGCGGATCATGGCCGGCCAGGTCAGCCCGGTGCGGTGCCGGAAGCGGGCAGCGTTCAGCATCGCCAGCGACAGCCCACGCCAGCGCCCGGACCGCTCCAGCCGGTCGACGAGTTCGGTCCGCAACACCCGATGCGGCCGCCCATCCACCCGGCGGGTGACGACGGTGCCGTCAAGGCCGGCGTCCAGATAGCGCTGTTTGACGGCGTCCGGGACGGTGCTCTCGCGGGTGAGTAGGAAACGCGTGCCCATCCCGATTCCGGCCGCACCGTACGCCAGCGCGGCGGCCAGACCACGCCCGTCGAAGAACCCACCGGCCGCGATCACCGGAATGTCGACGGCATCCAGCACGGACGGCAGCAGGAGGGTGGTCGCGACGCCACCGGTGTGACCGCCGCCCTCGCCGCCCTGCACCAGCACCGCGTCCGCACCCCAGGCGGCAACTTTCGCGGCATGCCTCGCCGCCCCCACCGACGGGATGACCACGACACCGGCTTCCTTCAGCCGGCCAACGAGTTCGGCACGCGGCGCCAGCGCGAACGACGCCACCCGGACGTGTTGGCTGATCAGCAGCTCCACCCGGTCACCGGCGTCCAGGGCGTCGGCCCGCAGGTTGACCCCGAACGGCTTGTCGGTCCGGCTTGTGGTCTCCTGGATCGCGGTGGCGAGTTGGTCGTAGGTCATGGTGGCTGAGCCGAGGATGCCCAGTCCGCCGGCTGCTGACGTCGCTGCGACAAGGCGTGGGCCGGCCACCCAGCCCATCCCGGTCTGGATGATCGGGTGTCGGATGCCCAGAAGCCTGGTGAGTGCTGTGTCCAGGTGTGCGGTCACCTTGGGACCTCGTTGTCCCGTAGTGACTTCGGGTCGAGGGTTTCTCGTAGCAGGATCAGCAGCTCCACCCGGTCACCGGCGTCCACGGCGTCGGCCCGCAGGTTGACCCCGAACGGTTTGTCGGTCCGGCTTGTGGTCTCCTGGATCGTGGCAGTGAGTTGGTCGTAGGTCATGGTGGCTGAGCCGAGGATGCCCAGTCCGCCGGCTGCTGACGTCGCTGCGACCAGGCGTGGGCCGGCCACCCAGCCCATCCCGGTTTGGATGATCGGGTGTCGGATGCCCAGTAGCCGGGTCAGTGCCGTGTCCAGGTGTGTGGTCATTTCGGGACCTCGTTGTCCCACAATGACTTCGGTTCAGGTAATGCCCGCAATAGCACCATCTCCTCGTCTGTTGGTGTGTTCTCTTTTGCGCCGCAGCCACGATCCCGGCCACGCCTGCAACGGTGGCGGGCCATCATCTATGACCACACCGCTGACCGCGCCACCAATGGCATGGCTGGCGACGGGTCGTTGTCGCTGCTGGCAATGCTGTCTCCGCCACCACTGCCAGTGCTACGGCGCTGCCAGCCCGTCACCGACATCGCCGTTACCAGCTGCGTTTGCTGGTGCCGCTGGTCGTGTTGGCTTGTTGTCACTGGGGGATTTCGTTGTCTCTCAGTGACTGTGGGTCGAGGGTTTCTCGTAGCAGGGTCAGCTCCTCCTCTGTTGGTGGGCGGGTTTCGGTGGTGTCGATTGTGTGTAGTGGGAAGCCGGTTTGGTGGACTACGTCGTCCACTGTCACGCCGGGGTGTACTGACGCTAATCGCATGGTTCGGTTTGGGGTGTTGAAGTCCAGGACGGCCAGGTTGGTGACTACTCGGTACACGTCGTGGAATCTGGTTGCGGCCGGGGTGGTTGCGGCACGGTCGTAGCCGATGCCGGACACCACGTCGACCGCTGGCACCAGTACTCGCGGCGAGTGTCTTGGTAACCAGTAGCTGGTGCGGTGGTTGGCCGTGTTGCCCGGTGCGCCGCGCATTCCCAGTAACTGTCTGGTGGGCGCGGCGTGTTGGCCGATCGCGGAGATGTTCTGGTTGCCGTGTCGGTCCAGTTGGTTGGCGCCCATCACCACGTGTCGGCGGCCGTGCGCGACCACGTCGAACACTTGGCGGTACGGGAGCCAGCCCTCTACCGCCGGTGGGTCGGGCGAGCCGGCCGCCGGCACGTCTGCCAGCAGGTATGCCTCTCCGTCGCTCAGTAGCAGATCTGGCTCGAACGTCAGCCGGGCCAGTCGTGCGCCCAGCGTCGGGATCAGGCCCATCGGGCTGGCCAGGATCTCGCCCGCGCGACGGAACAACTCCGCGCACGCGACCACACACACCTCCGCCCTGCTGGCCAACGAGGCCACAGCCCTGGTCATCGAAATCCCTCCTTTACCGCTGTCTGGTAGTCCGATTCGTCGCCGGACAGGAACCGGTCCACGAAGGCGGGCCATGCCTCCGGATCGGCGGCCGCCTTCGTGTACTGGCGCTGGAACTCCTCGTCACGCCCGTAGTCCGGGACGCAACTCGTGAAATGTGCTCCGTTGCACATCTGTAGAACCCCATCGACCATCATTCTGTTGCAGAGGAGTGACTGGGCCGGGCCGCCCGCGATCAGGTCCGCCGTGTCCACAATGGCCTCGCACGACACGTACCTGCGCTCGGCGGCAAGGCAGAACAGGTCGTCGAAGTACGGATCCGGCCCGAGATACTGGGCGTTCCCGTGCCGATCCGCCCGGTTCAGGTGCACAAGCGCGACATCCAGCCGCACCGCGGGCACCGCCAACAACTCCTCACCATCGGCATACGGCGACCGGACGGTACGCAGCGTCGGATCGAACCTCGGCACGTCGGACCCGAGCCCCGCCCGGCTGGGCAGGAACGGCAACCGGTGCGCCGCCGCCCGCAGTCCCGTCTGCAGCATCCCCTCGTCCCACTCGCGCACCTCGATCCGCCCGGACTGGCGCACCCGGCTGAACCACGGGTCGTACGCCACCGAGTCGAGCGTCACGAAACCGAACGTCAACGACCGCACCTTGCCCGCCGCGACGAGCAGACCGACGTCCGGCCCGCCGTAGCTCACCACGTCGAGATCACGCAGCGACGACCGCGCGATCGCCCGGACCAACCCCATCGGCTTGCGCCGCGAACCCCAGCCGCCGATGCCGATCCGCATCCCGTCCGCCAGCTCGCCGATCATCTCGTCGACGGTCATTCGCTTGTCGCGCAACGTATCCCCGTCTCAACGGCCATCAAGGAACGCCTGCCGCGCCTCGTCCGCCGCGCCGGTCAGGTTCAGCTCGAAGGTGAAACCCTGCTCGTACCGGTAGCTACGGTGCACCGGCTGCGGGTCGATGCCGTTGATCGCCTCCTTGGCGCACCGGATCACCCGGCTGTCCTTGGCCGCGATCTCGGCGGCGAGCGCGAACGCCGCGTCGTCCAGACCGGCACGCGGCACGACCTGGTACACCGATCCGTGCTGCCGCAACGCTTCCGCGTCGATCGTGCGGGCCGTGTAGTACAGCGTCCGCATCAGGTGCTGCGGCACGAGCCGGGCCAGGTGGGTGGCCGCGCCGAGTGCTCCTCTGTCCACTTCGGGCAGTCCGAACCGCGCGTCGTCGGCGGCGATCACGATGTCCGCGTTGCCGACGATGCCGATGCCGCCGCCGAGACAGTGGCCGTGGACTGCCGCGATCACCGGCACGGCACAGTCGTACACGGCGCCGAACGCGGCCGCGCAGCCGCGGTTCGCGTCGACGAGCGCGTGATAGCCGTCGGTGTGCTGGATCTCTTTGATGTCAACGCCGGCACAGAATCCCCGGCCCTCGGCGCGCAGCACCACCACGTGTGTCCGAGTGTCGCGGCCGGCCGCCAGCACCACGTCCGCCAGTTCGAACCACCCTCGCACGGGCAGTGCGTTGACCGGCGGGAAGTCGATGGTGACCACGGTGACGCCGCTGTCGTGGCGACTGGTTTCGATGCCCATGCACCTTCCAAACCTAGCGATTGCTTGGTACGTTACCAGGGTGCCCGGCGACCAGGAAAGTCCCGTGATCGGCCTGGCCGGTGCCGTCGTGCTGGTCACCGGTGGTGTCCGCGGTGTGGGCGCCGGCATCACCGCCGTCTTCCGCAAGGCCGGCGCCACCGTGGTCACCTGCGCACGCCACGAACCGGCCGTGCCCGACCCGGACTTCGTACGCGCCGACATCCGCGAGACCGACGACGTGCACAGGCTGTTGGACACCGTGACTCAGCGGCACGACCGGCTCGACGTGCTGGTCAACAACGCGGGCGGCGCACCGTTCGCGTTGGCGGACAAGGCGTCGCCACGGTTCCACCAGAAGATCGTCGAGCTGAACCTGCTCGCCCCGCTCCTGGTGTCCCAGGCCGCCAACGCCGTGATGCAGCAACAGCACGACGGCGGCGTGATCGTGATGATCGGTAGCGTCAGTGGTCGACGGCCGTCACCGGGCACGGCAGCCTATGGCGCCGCCAAAGCCGGCCTCGACAACCTGACCGCGAGCCTCGCGGTGGAGTGGGCGCCGAAGGTCCGGGTCAACTCGCTGGCCGTCGGCATGGTGCGGACCGAGTCCAGCGCGCTGCACTACGGCGACGAGGCCGGCATCGCGCGGGTCGGCGCCACCGTGCCGCTCGGCCGGCTCGCCGAACCGGCCGAAATCGGTGCCTGCGCGCTGTTTCTGGCGTCCCCACTGGCGTCCTACGTCACCGGCGCCACGCTCGCGGTACACGGCGGCGGCGAGGTGCCGGCGTTCCTGGCGGCGGGTGGCGCGAACGCGTGGGAACGTCCGTGACGGGCCTGTGCGACGGCCGCGTGGTGATCGTCACCGGCGCCGGCCGGGGGATCGGCCGCGCGCACGCGCTGGCGTTCGCGGCCGAGGGCGCACGGGTCGTCGTCAACGACATCTCGCCCGAACCGGCCCGAGACGTGGTAGCGGAGATCGAGGCGTCCGGCGGCCGAGCCGTGGCCAACTCCGACGACGTCGCCGACTGGACCGGCGCGGCAGATCTCGTCACCAGTGCGGTGGATACGTTGGGCCGCTTGGACATTCTGGTCAACAACGCCGGTTTCCTACGTGACCGGATGCTGGTCAACCTGTCCTAGCAGGAGTGGGACGACGTCGTCCGTGTCCACCTGAAGGGCCACGTCGCACCCCTGCGCCACGCGGCCGCGTACTGGCGGGACCGCGCGAAACATGGCGAGCCCGTCGACGCCCGGATCATCAACACGACATCCGGCGCCGGCCTGCTCGGCAGTGTGGGACAGGGCAACTACTCGGCCGCCAAGGCCGGCATCGCCGGGCTCACCGTGGTCGCGGCGGCCGAACTGGGCCGCTACGGCATCACGGTCAACGCCATCGCCCCGGCCGCCCGTACCCGCATGACCGAGCGGACGTTCGCGGCGGCCATGGCGGCACCGGCGCACGGATTCGACGCCATGTCGCCGGACAACGTGTCGCCGCTCGTGGTGTGGCTCGGCAGCGCGGAGTCCCGCCACGTGAGCGGCCGCGTGTTCGAGGTCGAGGGCGGTTCGGTGTCCGTCGCCGACGGCTGGCGGCACGGCCCGGCCAGGGACAAGGGCGCGCGCTGGGCACCGGCCGAACTCGGCCCCGTGGTGGCCGAACTGCTCGCCGAGGCCGACAACCCGCCGCCCGTCTACGGTGCCGGATAACACTACGATCCTGTATAGTCCATTACCGTGCTATCCGAAACCGGTGAACCTTCGGTACTGCTCGCCCTGCAACGCGCCACCCACCGCACGTTGCAGGCCCTGACTGTCGCCCTGGCCGACCTGGACCTGACCGCCTCCGAGATCAACACCCTGGCGAACCTCGCCGACGGCAGATCACGCAACGTGCGGGAACTCAGCGCCGACACCGGCACCCGCGCGACCACCCTGACGGGCGTGCTGGACCGCCTGGAACGACGCGGCTACGTGACCCGCGAACTCGACCCCGCCGACCGCCGCTCGTTCCGCCTCACCCTGACCACACAAGGCCGAACGGTGGCCAGAAAGGTCCGTGCCGCTGTAACCGAGCTCGAAAACACCGCCCTCGCCGGCTTGTCGGACCGTCAACTTGCCGGTTACCACGCCGTCGTCACCGCACTGCGGGAGGTTTCCTAGTGCCCCACCATGACCCGGAACTGGCCGCGATCCTGCACGACATCGTCGGTCCGGACGGCCGGTTCGGCCACCGCCAGCACATCAACCTGGCTTTCCTTGCCGTGCGCCGCCACGGCATGCCCGACGCCGTCGACAAGGTCTGCGGCTGGCTGCGGCAACTGGCCGCCTATGAACGGGTGCCACGGAAGTACCACCACACGATGTCCCGCGCATGGGTGGAACTGGTCGCCCACCACATCACGGACGAACCGTTCGACGCCTTCATCCGGCGCAACCCCGCACTGCTGGACAAACGCCTGCTGGGCAAGCACTACAGCCCGACAACCCTGTCCGCCGAACGCGCCCGCAGTGGCTGGGCCGAACCCGACGTCATCCCGTTCCCCTGGGCCGCCTAACCGATCCGCTCGATGATCGTGCCGGTGGACAGCGCGCCGCCGGCACACATGGTGATCAAAGCCGTTGTGCCGTCACGACGTTCCAGCTCGTGCAGCGCCGTGGTGATCAGCCGGGCACCGGTGCTGCCGACCGGGTGACCGAGTGCGATGGCGCCGCCGTTCACGTTCACCCGGTCCAGTTCCGGCTGGTGCACGCTGGTCCACGACAGCACAACCGATGCGAACGCCTCGTTGACCTCGAACAGGTCCACGTCGCCGATCTTCATCCCGCTGCGTGCCAGCACGCGTTCGGTGGCCCGCACCGGCCCGTCCAGGTGGTAGTACGGCTCGGCGCCGACGAGGCACTGCGCCACGATCCGCGCCCGTGGCCGCAGACCCGACGCACGCGCCCGTTCCGCGCTCATCAGCAGGACCGCCGCCGCGCCGTCCGAGATCTGGGACGACGTGCCCGCCGTGTGCACGCCGCCCGGCACCACGGGCTTCAGCGTCGCCAGCGCCTCAAGGCTCGTCTCCCGCAGGCCTTGGTCCCGCGTGACACCGGCGACCGGGATGACCTCGCGGTCGAACCGGCCGTCCGCCCAGGCGTGTTGGGCCTTGACCTGCGAGCGGACGCCGAACCGGTCGATCTCCTCGCGTGACAGCCCACGCCGGACCGCGATGCGTTCCGCGGCCACGAACTGGTTCGGCAGGTCGATCGCCCACGTGTCCGGCCGTGGCGAACCGGTGTCGCCGACGTTGGCGCGCAACGGAACCCGGCTCATCGCCTCGACGCCGCACGCCATACCGACGTCGATCGCGCCGGCCGCGATCAGCCCGGCCACCAGGTGGGTCGCCTGCTGGGCCGAACCGCACTGGGCGTCCACGGTCATGCAGCCGGTGGTGTACGGCAGGCCGGCGTGCAGCCAGGCCGTGCGCGTCACGTTGTTGGACTGCTCGCCGGCCTGGGTGACGCACCCGCCGATGACCTGTTCGACGACCGCCGGGTCGATGCCCGCCCGGTCCACCAGGCCGTGCTGGATGGCGCCGAGAAGTTCGGCCGCATGCAAAGAGGCCAGCCAGCCGCCGCGCTTGCCGATCGGCGTCCGCGCCGCGTCCACGATCACCGGACCGTCCACGCCGGTCTCCTCCCTGTCATATCATCCACCACAAAGTAGAACAGGTTATGTCGACGATCAAGGTGGTGCCGGTAGGCCGTCCAGGTTGATCTAGGAGCAGGGGGTTCACTTGGTAAACACTGTATGCTTGAATCCTCGCTAGAACGTGTTTCATGACCGGACTCGACGGCAAGGAGGCGGCCGTGGCCGAACCGGCGATCGCGGAAGGCTTCGATTTCACCGACCCCGACCTCTACGCCAGCCGACTCCCGCTGGCCGAGTTCGCCGAGCTGCGCCGCACCGCGCCGGTCTGGTGGAACGCGCAGCCGCACGGCATCGCGGGCTTCGGCGACGACGGCTACTGGGTGGTCACCAAGCACGCCGACGTCAAGGAGATCTCCCGGAACAGCCACCTGTTCTCGTCCGCGGAGAACACGGCGATCATCCGGTTCCGGCCGGACATGCCCCGCGAGCAGATCGTGGCCCAACGGCTGATCATGCTCAACGTGGACCCGCCGCAGCACTCGAAGGTGCGTGGCATCGTGCAGCGCGGCTTCACCCCGCGCGCCGTGGACAGCCTGCGCGACACGCTGCACAAGTGGGCGCACCAGATCGTGCTTGCCGCGGCCGAGAAGGGTGGCGGCGACTTCGTCCTCGACGTGGCCTGCGAGCTGCCGTTGCAGGCGATCGCGGAACTGCTCGGCGTCCCGCAGGACCACCGGGGCCGGATCTTCGACTGGTCCAACCAGATGGCCGCCTACGACGACCCGGAGTACAGCGTCGATCCGAACATGGCGTCGCTCGGCCTGTTGCAGTACTTCATGCAGATGGCGGAGGACCGGCGCGGCTGCCCGATGAACGACCTGGTGACCAGGCTGGTGCACGCGGACGTGGACGGCGAGGCGCTGAGCACGGACGAGTTCGGGTTCTTCGTGATCCTGCTGGTGGTCGCCGGCAACGAGACCACCCGCAACGCCATCAGCCACGGCATGAAGGCATTCATCGACCACCCGGACCAGTGGGAACTGTACAAACGTGAGCGCCCCAAGACCGCTGCCGACGAGATCGTCCGCTGGGCCACCCCCGTGGTGTCGTTCCAACGCACCGCGACCGAGGACACGACGTTGGGTGGCGCACAGATCAAGCAGGGTCAGCGGG
>DATBCR010000297.1:0-6624 GCA_036270375.1 Pseudonocardiaceae bacterium
CGTGATGTGCTACCTCACCTTCATCGGTCGGTGGAAGGACCTCACCCCGCTAGAGGTGATCAAGATCAAACGTGATATGGATCGACTGTTCTTCTCCTTCGCACCCCTGTTCAGCCAGCAAGCACTCGACGCGTACCGGGACTTCAGTGGCGCCTGTTTCAGCCCGTACTCGGGTTGGTCCATGGACGCCCAGATTCGAAGCGGGTTCGTCCGCAGACGCGAAGCACAGCCCGACGCGTGGGATCCCAAATGGGAGAAGCTGTTCACGCTCAAGGAGAACGAGGACGTCTCCCGGGAGGATCTCGCCGTCGTCCGAGATCAGTACAATCGCCTGCTTGCTATCCTCGCCGAGGACATCGAACTGTCTGAGCCACGGACCCGCTATGCAACCCACAATCTGGTCGACAATGCTCGCTGACGACGGTGTGAAGCGCGGGCGCATGGGCACCGTTCACGCCACTGATCCGGAGACAACTGTCGCAGAGTTGGCGGCGGCTGTGTCCTGTCTGCTGATAGTTCAATCGAGCGTTCCCGAGGTGAGTAACCCGGCCGCGAACCCCGCTGCCACAGCTGACGCGCGGTCCTTGGCGCCGAGTTTCGCGTACAGGTGCAGTAGGTGTGTCTTCACGGTGGCCTCGCTGATGAACAGCGCCGCCGCGGCTTCGCGGTTGGTCGAGCCGCGTGCGATGAGCGTCAACACCTCCAACTCGCGTTGGCTTAACGGTTCCTTTGCCGGCGTCCGCACCTGTCCGAGCAGCTTGGTCGCCACGCTCGGGGACAGGACCGTTTCGCCGCGGGCCGCCGCTACCACCGCGCGGAACAGTTCCTGGCGGGGGGAATCCTTGAGTAGGTAGCCGATCGCGCCGGCTTCGATGGCCGGCAGTACGTCCCGGTCGCTGTCGTACGTGGTGAGTACAAGGACCCGGACCGGGACGGCGCGTTCCTGCAGAAGTTTGATGGCCGTCACGCCGTCCGTGCCGGGCATGCGCAAGTCCATCAGGACCACGTCCGGTCGCAGGTTCACCGCCGCGGCTACCGCTTCGGCGCCGTTGGCTGCCTCGCCGACGACCGTGAACTGTGGGTCGGATGCGAACATGCCGTGCAGGCCGTCCCGGACCACCGGGTGGTCGTCCACGATCAGCACGCGGATCGGGTCACTCACCGTCGTCGCCCCCCACCAGTACCTGGCCGGGGCGGATCGCGGGGACGCTCGCGGACAGCGCGCAGCCCGCGCCCGGCTCGGACTCGATCGCCAGGGTGCCGGCGAGGCGTTCGACGCGCTGCCGCATGCCGGCCAGTCCGTACCCGCCGTCGGGTCGGTCTATCGAGCCGGCAGCCGGGTCGAAGCCGATGCCGTTGTCGCGGACGTCCAGCGTGACCACGTCGCCGAAGTACGACAGCGTCAGCCGGACCCTGCCCGCCTTGCTGTGCTTGGCGACGTTGGCCAGCGCTTCCTGGGCGATGCGCAGCAGGGTCACCTCCACCTCCGGATGCAGCGCGGTCACCGTACCGGTGGTGGTGAGTTCGGCGGCCGCCCGGTTCATCCCGGACCAGCCGGCCACCACCTGCCGCAGCGCCTCGGGTAGCTGCGCGCTCGCCAGCACCTCCGGCCGCATCGCGCGCACCGACCGCCGGGCCTCCGTCAGGCTCTCCCGCGCGAGGCGAGCCGCGTTGTCCAGGTGTCGACCGTGTACTTCCGGCTGGTCGGTGACGTGCTCTGCGGCTTGTAGCTGCGTGATGATGCCCGTCAGGCCCTGCGCGATGGTGTCGTGGATCTCGCGGGCCATCCGCTGCCGCTCGTCCAGCACGCCGGCCTCGCGCGCCTGGGTGAGCAGTTGCGCGTGCAGGCCGACGTTCTCCTCGAGCGCGACTTCCAGCCGTGCGTTCGCGGCCTCTAGTTCGGTGATCATCTCGACCCGCTTCTCGCTCTGCCGGCCGACATACCAGCCGACGAACAGCAGCGGCACCGCGATGTTCCCGGCCAGCACGTACGGCTCGATCGAACTGTTCGCCGCGTCCACCGACGTGCCCTGCGCGACCGTGGTGACCAGCGCCGTGGCGGCCACCGACCAGACGATCAGCCGCGGCGGCATCATGATCAGCGCGTATGCGTAGCCGAGCGCGGCGAACAGCGTGAACGCCGTACTCCTGGCCACCAGCACACCGATGATCACCAACAGGCCGACGTAGAACACCAGGATCGCGGTCCGGTGCGCGGGCCACGTCGGCAGCGCCGCGAGCGGCCAGAGCAGCCACACCGCTGCCACCGCGGCCAGACCGACCGTGACCAGCAGGTGCGCGGGCGGCTGGCCGGGCGGATCGACCGCGGCGACCACGCTGGACAGCAGCAGCAACAGGTACGGCAGGCCGCCGTACACCACCTTCGGCACCCGCTCCGCCGCACCGATGGCGTTGCGTGATGTGGAAACCGTCACCGTCGTAGTGTCGCGTGTCGAGCGCATCGGGGCGCGTCCACTCTCGCGGTAGCTGTGAGGTTCTGCCTAGACAGCACGTGCTACCCGGCCCCTGACCAGCCACTTGTCCCTAACGTCACCGGTATCGCACGGGGAAGGGGACAACGGTGACACTCGGCTATCTCTTTGGCGCGGCGATCTCCGACCCCGACCCGAACCACGGTGCCGCACTCTACGACGCGTTTCCGGCCATGCGCCGCACCTATGACGAGGTGAGCGAGTGGACCGGTGTCGACCCCCGGCGCATCCTGCGTGGCGACGTCGAACCGGCGAACGAGCACGACCGGTTCGGCCACAACGCGATCCGGCTGGCCTCCCTTGCGCTGGGCATTCACGACATCCTGCTGGACAAGGGAATCCGTCCGGGCGTTGTCGGCGGGATCAGCCTCGGCGGCCTGATCAGCACCTGCGTCGCGGGCGCCGTGGCACGCCGGGACCTGTTCGCGTTGTTCCTGCGCGAGGGCGCCACGCCGACGCCACGATCGACCGAGGCGCAGGGCGCGGCGATCGCGTGCCTTCCGGTGGACGAGGACCCGACCCGGTACTACGGCGACAGCCAACCCGACATCTATCTCGGCGGCGACTTCGGCATGCTCGCCGACGGCGGCATGCGGCTGCTGATGCTGTCCGGAACCCGAGCGGCACTGGATCGGCTGGCTGCGGCCAGCCCGCCCGGCATGATCAGCGTGATCGACGGCCAGCCGTTCGCCGTGCACTCGCCGCTTCGGCAGTACGCGGCCGACTTCATGGCCGACACAGTGGCCGCCGTGCCGATGGCCGATCCGGACGTCCCGGTGTGCTCCTTCATGGAACAGCGCACCCTGGCGACCGCCGACGATGTCCGGGACCTGTTCCTGCGCAACAAGACGCACACCATGCGCCTGCCAGCGGTCACCGGTGAGATGAAGCGCAACGGCACCCGGCTGGCGCTGGTGCTCGGGCCGACACTGCCGGTCGGCGTGCTGGCGTGGCCGTTCCCGGTCGTCCGGATCACCGAGCCGAGGGACATCACCGCGGCCATGACCGCGATCTACGAGTACGGCGTTGAACTGTCGGCCGCACGCACCGGATGAGGAGAGCGATGGGAACGCGTACGACGGTGGTCGTCGGCGCCGGGGCGATCGGTGCGTCGACGGCATTCCACCTCGCCCGGCGCGGGGTGCGGGTGCACTGCGTCGACCGGGCCGACCGGGCCGGCAGCGGCACCACGGCGGTCGGCTTCGGCACCGCGACCGCCTACCGGCGGTTCCCCAAGGCGTACTTCGACATCAACCGTGCCGGTATCGCGGAGCACACCGCACTGGCCGACGAGCTGAGCCCGGCCCGCTGGTGGCACCGGTCGGGCACGGTCGCCTGGAGCGACGAGGAATCCTTCACCGGCTACCTCGACCTGCTCACCGAGTGGGGCTGCCCGCTACGGCGGTACTCCAGCCTCACAGCCGGTGTGGCACTGGGCGAATCGGTCGCGTTCCCGGCCGGTGGCCCGGTGGCCATGCTGCCCGACGAGGGCTGGATCGACGCGGTCGACTACGCGGAACGCCTGCTCGTCGAGGCAAGGTCGCTCGGCGCCACGGTCACCCTCGGCACCGCCGTCGAGTCGATATCCCTTGCCGACGGCCAACTCCACGTCCACCTCGCCGACGGACGGCACATCCCGGCGGACGTCCTGATCAACGCAACCGGCTCGGCCGCCGACGACATCGCGGAAATGGTTGGCGCACGCCCGTTTCTCGGCCCGCCGCGCCGCAGTCTCATCGCGCACCTGCTCGTCGACGGCGAGCCCCTGCGCCACATTCTCCGGGCCCCGGACATCAGCATCCGCCCGGACGGCCCCGGCCGCGTCGTGATGCGCTCGGACCGTGTCGACAAGCTGTTGCCCGCGAACGCGGGCGCTGACCCGGAACTGGTGAAGGAACTGCTGGACCGAGCCGCTCGGGTGGTGCCGCTACTGGGTTCCGGCACCGTCCGGGACGCCGAGGTGGTCGCGGCCCGCTGCCCGCGCGACGAACTGCCAAGCGTCGGCCCGCTGGCCGCGGTGCCTGGCTATTACGAGGCCGTCGCCAGCGCCGGCGTGACACTGGCGCCGGTTTTTGGCCGCCTGCTGGCCGAACACGTCGTAGACGGCACCGTGTCCGGCCTGATAGCGCCGTTCAGCCCCAACCGGTTCGGCCATGAACTGGCGGATTCCCTAGCTGATCACGGGTGATGATTGTCCCGCACCGGAAACGGCGCGAAGGGGTGTAGCTCTCAACTGGTAGAGCAGCGGTCTCCATAACCGCAGGTTGTAGGTTCGAGTCCTGCCGCCCCTGCTTGTTCCACCGCGTGTCGAGAGGACGAACGGGATATGGCAGCGCGAACTCGGGAACGGGTGTCCCTCACGGACCACTGGCTGTCCCTGGATCTCGACGCGTGGACGCGGCACGTGATCGCACGGCACTTCGATCCGGAACTCGGCAGCGGCTACTGGTTGCGGCGCGCCAAGGAGCTCTCGTTCGAGCCGAGGGACATCACCCGGTACGACGAACTGGTCGCGTTCGGCCCGTTTCCACTCGCGGACCTGCGCGGCCAGGACCCCGGCGACCTGGTGCCGAGGATCATGCCGCGCCCCCTTGCCGGCCGGGTATGGGAATCCGGTGGCACGACCGGCGATCCGGTCCGGGTTCTCTACACCGAGGACATGATGACGCACCGCGGCCAGTGGCGGCGCTGGTCGCTGGTGGCCGACGGGTTCGAACCCGGCCGCCGCTGGCTGCAGGCGACGCCGACCGGGCCGCACGGCATCGGCAACGGAGCCCTGGAACTCGCCGAGCAGTTCGCCGGCCTCGTCTACGGAATCGACCTTGATCCACGCTGGGTCAAGCGGATGATTCGGGCCGGCGACCTGGGCGCCGTCAACGAGTACACCGAGCACATCCTGGACCAGATCACGGATATCCTTGCCAGCCAACGGATCGACTACATCAACACCACACCCGCACTTTTCCGCGCACTGGTGCGCCGTCAGCCCGCGCTGGTGGCGGAACTCGACGGCGTCCGCCTCGGCGGCACGCACCTGAGCGCCGAGATGTACCGCGAGTTCGTCGTCGCGCTCGACGGCGGCTTCTGCCGTTCCGGCTACGGGAACACGTTCGGCAACGCCGTCAGCCTGCCGATCGAGCAGGACGGCGAGATGGTGCCGTACGTTCCCACCTACCCGCACATCACGATGGCGGTGGCGGATCCGGCCGACTGGACCATACCGGTCGCCTACGGTGCCACCGGCCAACTGCGGCTGACGGTCCTGTACGAGGACTTGTTCCTGCCGAACATCGTCGAACGGGACCAGGCGGTCCGGTACGACACGGACGGCGTCTGGCCGTGTGACGGCGTCGCCAACGTGCGGCCCCTGCAGGTGTCCAGCACCGCTCCCGAAGGTCTTTACTAGCCAAGCCCGATAGGAGTCCTTGGGATGATCAGCGCGTTGAACGCCAGCAACTGGGTCCAGCGATGGGAAACGCAGCAGGAACGCTATGTCGCCGACCGCGAGGAGCGGTTCGCGGTGATCTGCGACGTCGTCGACAGTGTCGTCAGCGGCACGGACGAACCGCTGGTGCTTGACCTGGGGTGCGGCCCCGGTTCGCTGTCCGCCCGGGTCGCCGGGCGGATTCCCGGTGCCCGGGTCATCGGGGTGGACGCCGATCCGCTGCTGGTGACGCTGGCCCGCGTCGGCGCTCCGGCGACGTCTCGGTTCGTCGAGGCGGATCTCGGCAACGCGGCCTGGGTCGACGCGTTGGGCCTGCCGAGCAACGCCGGCACGGTGGACGCCGCCGTGTCGACGACGGCACTGCACTGGCTGCCCGAGTCGCAGCTCGCTGCCCTGTACCGCGATCTCGCGATGCTGCTGCGACCCGGTGGCGTACTGGCGAATGGTGACTACCTGCAGGAGGACCAGCCGACCATGGCGGACCTGGCCGGCGCGGTCCGGGCGGGCAGGGCACGGCGGCACGGGGTGCCCAACAACGAGGACCTGACCGGTTGGTGGGACGCGGCACGGGCGGACGCGGAACTCGGTCCGCTGGTCACGGCCAACCGCAAGGCCGACCGGGGTGCGCACGACCACCACCGCAACGGGCTGAGCCTGCGCCGGCACGCGGAACTGTTGATCGAGGCG
>DATBCR010000298.1:0-10015 GCA_036270375.1 Pseudonocardiaceae bacterium
TCCGAAGTGGACGTTCGGGCGCTGCTGCCGTCCGGGCCGGAGTTCGACGAGCTGTCCGCGCGTCTGGCCGCGGCGAGTGTGCCGTACCGGCGGATCCCATACTGGCTGGAGACCGAGACCGTCAGCACCATCGGCGAGAACGGCGAACTGTCGTCGCTGCGCGCGGTGCCCGAGGTGTCAGCGCTGGTCGACCCGGCGCACCCACGCAGCACGTGGACCGACAACTGGTCGGCCGCGGCGGCTCGGGACGCGTTCGAGATGGCGTGGGAGGCGCACGCCCAGCCACACGAAACCGACTGGGACAAGGTCGCCGCCGACGAATGGGTGCCCGTCGAGTGGCTGCCCTACCTACCGTTTCCCACGCTGAACCCAGCCCAGGCCCAGGCGGCGCCCGCCGTGCTCAACGGCCGCCGGCACCTGGTGGTGGTCGCGCCGACCGGGGCCGGCAAGACCGTGATCGGCATGCTCGCCGCGCTCACCGCGATCCGGGCCGATGGCCGCAAGGCCGCGTGGCTGGTACCGCAGCGCTCGCTGACCGACGAACTCGATCGGGAACTGGCCGCGTGGCGCAAGCTGGGGCTGCGGGTGGAGCGGCTGTCCGGCGAGTACGCCGTCGACGTGCCACGGCTGCGCGACGCCGATCTCTGGGTCGCCACCACCGAGAAGTTCGAATCGATCTGCCGCGCCAGCAGCCTGCGCACCGCCCTCGCCCAAGTCGCCTGCGTGGTGGTCGACGAAATCCACCTGCTCGGCGACACCGACCGCGGCCCACTGCTGGAAGCGCTGCTGGCCCGGGTACGCGGCGCCGACTCGCCCGTGCGCATCGTCGGCCTGTCCGCGACCGCGGCCAACGCCGAGCAGGTGGCCGAATGGCTGGACGCCGAACCGGTCCGCGTCCGCTGGCGCCCGACCCGGCTGACGTGGCAACTGCCGGTGGTGCCGGCAAGCGGCGAGCGGAAGGTGGACGGCGCCAACCGAACCCGCCTGGTCACCGCGATCACCCGGCGGGTCACCGACGACAGCGGCAGCGTGCTGGTGTTCTGCGGCACCAAACGCAACGTCCGCACGACCGCGCTGGCGATCGCCGCCGACCGCGGCGCCCCGACCGACGGCGTCAGCACCGAGGACCTACCCCACCTGCACCGCGTCTGCACATCAGTGGGCGTGGGCATCCACTACAAGGACTGGGAGCACCGGCACGAGTCCGAACGCGGCTTCCGGGAACGGGAACTGGACGTGCTCGTCGCGACCACCACCGTGGCGGCCGGCGTGAACCTCCCGGCCCGCGCCGTCGTCGTCCGCGACACGGTGATCGGCCGCAACGAGCTCAACGTGGCCACCGTCCAACAGATGTTCGGCCGCGCCGGCCGGATCGGCGCCGGCGAAACCGAAGGCTGGGCGTTCCTGATCACCGACGAGACCGAGCACGCCGGCTGGCAGGCCCAACTGGTCGCCGGCTACACCATCCGCTCCCGCATCCAGGGCTGCCTTGCCGACCACCTGCTCGCCGAGGCCGCCCAGGGCGGCATCCACACCGTGACCGACGCGGAGCAGTGGTGGACGCGCACGCTGGCCTACCACCAGGGCACCCGCGGCCTCGACGCCGTACACAGCGCCGTCGACCTGCTCATCGACGGCGGCTACCTCGCGCCACTCCCCCAGCCGGACGACACCACCATCCTGACCGTGACCGACCTGGGCCGAATCACCACACGACTGATGGTGCCGGTGCTCGTCGGCAACGAACTCCGCACCGCGTTCGCCGCCCAGACGGTGCCGAACAATCCGGACGACGCCGAGAACGTGCTCGGCCGGCTGCTCGCCACCACGGTGCCGGACCTGGCCGAGGCACCCGTCGACGAGGACCAACGCCCGTTCGTCGCCAGGCTGTTGCGCGCTGGAGGCCGGCTGGAAAGGTTGGACACCACCCCACCGCCGCCATCGCTGGTGACCGCGAACGCCTGCGACCCCGGCGATCTCGCACAAGTCGCGTTCGCCCTGGTGGCCCACCATCCGCGCCAGTTCATCCGGCACCGCCGCATGATCGGCGGTGTGGCCGCGACCATCCTGAACCCGGTGCTGGAACAGGCACCCCGCTATTTCGGGTGGCTCGCCGCCCAGGGCCGGCTGGGTACCGTGCACCCGTGGGTCGCGGTGGTGGCCGACGACCTGGGCCGCCGCATCCGCTGGCGGCGGCTGGCACCTCCACGCGGCGCCGGGCGGCTGCTGTGGATCTGCGAGCAACTGGCCACCCCATTGCATGTGGACACCCTCGTCCGGGAACTGTTCGCCGCGGCTCGGGTCCGCGACGTGAGCAACCCGGACTGGCCGATCGGCCAGACAGCACCCCGAGGCTGTCAACTCGACCGGGGCGGCTATTTAGCCCTGCTGCGCGACCGCGCCACCGACACCACCTTCACCGACGCGCTCGGCCAGATCACCGTCACCTGCCCCAACGGCGCTGCGGTCAGCGTCTGGGCGGGCCCGACCCACCAGGTCACGACACCCTCGGCGGGCGACGCCGTCAGCTACCCCGACACCGACTCGACCCAGCGTGGCGCCACCGTGTTCACCCGCAGAGGCGACCGCCGGTCGCACGGCTGGCTCGCCACCTACGACACCATCAGCCAACACACCTGACCGCCACGTCCGCGACCCGGTCAGCCAGTCCTGCAGGTGTACCGAGCTAATGCTAGCCTTCATCTACGTTAGACATGTTCTACGTATGATTGAGGCGCCTCCGTGGACTTCAAGGGCAGAGCGGCCGACCTGGGCCTGTTGGACGGGCAGCTGAGCCAGGTCATCGAACAACGTGGTGGGACCCGCGGCGGTGCGGTGATCGTCACGGGACGGCGGCGGGTCGGCAAGTCGCGGTTGGTGCAGGAGTTCTGCGACCGCGCTGGTCTGCCGTATGTCGTGTTCCAGGCCACTCGGGGCCGTAACCCGGTGGCCGAGCGAGCCGATTTCGCCGCGGCGATCGCCCAGTCCGGCCTGCCCGCAGCCGAGAGCATCGCGGGCTTGCAGGCCACGGACTGGAATCAGGCGTTGCGGACTCTGGCGTTGGCGTTGCCGCAGGACACGGCGAGTATCGCCGTGCTGGATGAGGTGCCGTGGCTGGTGGAGCAGGATCCGGAGTTCGAAGGTGCTCTGCAGACGGTGTGGGACCGTCACCTCAGTGCGAAGCCGGTGCTGTTGGTGCTGGTGGGCAGCGACCTGTCGGTGATGCAGGCCTTGGGCTCCTACGGTCGCCCGTTCTTCGGTCGCGCTGTGCGGATGATGGTGAATCCGCTGCATCTGGCTGATGTCCAGGCCATGACCAGACTGCCCGCGGCGGAAGCGGTGGACGCGCTGCTGATCACCGGCGGATTCCCCGAGGTGGTCCAGGCGTGGGAACCGGGGATGGATCGTGGCGGGTACCTGCGCCAAGAACTCGGTAACCCGCTCTCGCCGTTGCTGATGGCTGGTGAATTGTCGTTGTTGGGGGAGTTTCCGGAGGCGACTCATTCCCGGGCGGTGTTGGAGGCTGTGGGGAGCGGGGAACGGACCTTCACCGCGATCGCGGCACAGGTTGGCGGATCCCGGCCGCTGGCATCGGGGTCGCTCTCACCGATTCTGACCTCGTTGCTGGACAAGCGTGTGTTGGCGGCGGACAGTCCGCTGTCCACCAGAGCTGACACGAAGAACAAACGTTACCGGGTCGCTGATCCCTATCTGAGGTTCTGGCTGGCGTTTCTGTCCCGGGGTATCTCGTTGGTCGAGCGTGGCCGTGGGGATTTGTTGCTCGACCGTGTGCAGCGTTCCTGGAGCAGTTGGCGGGGGCGTGCGGTGGAACCAGTGGTGCGGGAGGGGTTGCTGCGGTTGTTGCCCGACGATCGTTGGCCGCTGACCGAGGCTGTGGGGGGATGGTGGAACCGGCAGAACAACCCGGAGATCGACTTGGTCGGCGCCGACCGCGAGCCGGTGGCACGTGCGGTGCATTTCGTGGGGTCGGTGAAGTGGTTGGAAAGCCAACCGTTCGACCGGCACGACTACGGAAGTCTGGTGCGTGACATGCTGGCCGTGCCGGGTACGGGTCCGGACACGGCGCTGGTCGCGGTGTCCCGCAGCGGCTGCACTGAGGATCTTCCGCTTGCGGCGTCGTGGGGCCCGCAGGATCTCCTGCACGCCTGGCAGACCTGACCACCGTCCGGTCGGCAACCCGTTCCGGGTGCCACTCGTCGGGGGTGAGATCGCAACGTTCAGAGTGGCCAGGATCGGACACTTGCCGGTCTGGGGTGGTAGGTCGTGGTTTCCTTGCCACGTACGAGATTTCGGAGTTCGTGCACTCCACCCAACAGGACGCCCGCCGCGCGTGCCTGGACGAGCACGTTGCCTATTGCGGTGGCTTCCACCGGGCCGGCGATGACCGGGATCTCGCACTGATCGGCGGTGAGTTGGCACAGTAGCGCGTTTCGCGCACCGCCGCCGACAATGTGGACCGCGTCCACGGTTCTGCCGGACAGTTCTCCGGCGGTGTGGACCGCTCGGCGGTACGCGGCCGCGAGGCTGTCGTGGACGCACCGGGCGATCTCGGCCGGTGTTTCCGGTACCGGCTGCCCGGTGCGTCGGCATTCGGCGCGCAGCCGGGCGGGGATGTCGCCGGGGAAAAGGAATTCGGGCCGGTCGGGGTCGACGACGAATCGGCCGGCTGGCACGCGCTCGGCCGCCGCGAGCAGCCGTGCCTGGTCGATCGGCTGGCCGGCCGCCTCCCACGTTCGGATCGACTCCTGCAGCAGCCACAGGCCCATCACGTTGCGCAGGAACCGAACCGTGTCGTCCACGCCGAGTTCGTTGCCGAAGTTCGCGGCACGCGCTGCATCGGTGATGATCGGACCATCTAGTTCGACGCCGACAAGGGACCAGGTGCCGCACGAGATGTAGGCGAACCGCTCGTCACGGGCGGGCACGCCGACTACGGCCGACGCGGTGTCGTGCGACCCGACCGTGAATACCGGTACGTCGCCGAGCGCGGTCTCGTTGCGCACGGCGCCGATCCGCTCGCCGGGTTGCCTGATCGGTGGAAACAGGTCGCCACGAAGGCGAAGCCGGTCGAACAGGTCCGTCGACCACCGATGGCTGCGCACGTCCAGCAGGCCGGTCGTGGACGCGTTGGTCAGCTCGGTGCCGAGCCGGCCGGTCAACCAATAGCTGAACAGATCGGGGATCAGCAACGCGTGCGCGGCCGAGCGCATGGCCGTCGAGTCGCGGGCGGCGACCCATTGGAAGATCGTGTTGAACGGGAGGACCTGTACGCCGGTGGTCGCGTAGAGATCGGCAGAGGAGATCGTGTCTGCTATGCCGTCGGTGCGGGTGTCCCGGTAGTGCACCGGGTTGCCGAGCAGCCGGCCGTCCCCGTCGAGCAGTGCGTAGTCGATCGCCCATGAATCGACGCCGATGCCCGCCAGTTGGCTCGTCTGCCGGCTGGCCATGCGGAGTCCTTCGACGGTATCGGCCCAGAGCGCGAGGATGTCCCAGTACAGCGTGCCGCCGACGGACACCGGCCGGTTCGGGAACCGGTGCACCGCACGCAGTTCCAGGTGCGACGCGTCGACATCGGCCAGCATGACCCGGCCGGACGACGCACCCAGGTCGATCGCGGCGAAGGCCGAACTCACAGAACTCCACCGAACCGGTCGCACAGCGCGCGAATGCGGCACCGGAGGGTGCGCACGCCGACCCTGAGCTGACGTGCGACCGCGTCCCGGACCACGCCCTTGGCGAACAAGCGGATCAGCTCGATCTCGTCGGCGTCCAACTCCATGCGTGGCTCGGTCATGGCGACTCCACTCACCGGCAGGCGCCTCTCCGGTCCGATCGGCACGGAAATCAGCGTAGGAAGGCGGCCGCGACGCCCCCGTCGACCGGTACGTGCAGGCCCGTGGTCCGGGACAGGTCACCGCCGGTCAGCGCGAACACCGCCGCCGCGACGTGTTCCGGTAGGACCTCGCGTTTGAGCAGGGTGCGTTGGGCGTAGAACGCGCCGAGATCCCGCTCGTCGACCCCGTACACGGCGGCCCGCCGCGCACCCCAACCGCCGGCGAAGATCCCCGAACCCCGGACGACGCCGTCGGGGTTGACGCCGTTGACCCGGATGCCGTCCGCGCCCAGTTCCGCCGCCAGCAGCCGTACCTGGTGTGCCTGGTCGGCTTTGGCGGCACCGTAGGCGATGTTGTCCGGGCCGGCGACGACGCCGTTCTTGCTGCAGACGTAGACGATGTCGCCGCCCATGCGCTGCGCGCGCAGCACCTTCGCCGCCTCGCGGGACACCAGAAACGAACCGCGGGCCATGACATCGTGTTGGATGTCCCAGTCGGCGAGGGTCGTGTCGGCGAGTGGCTTGGAAATCGACAGTCCAGCGTTGTTGACGACGATGTCGACGCCGCCGAAAGCCCGCACGGCCACCGTGAAGGCGGCGGCCACGGCCGACTCGTCCGTGACGTCCACGGTCACGGCGACCGCGCTGTCCGCGGTGCCGATGTCGGCGGCCACCGCGGCCGCCCTGTCCGCGTCCCGGTCCGCGACGACGACGCAGGCACCCTCGGCCGCCAACCGGTGCGCGATCGCCCGACCGATACCCGAGCCCGCGCCCGTCACGAACGCCACCCGGCCGGCGAGCGCCCTCGGCGCCGGCAGCCGCCGCAGTTTCGCCTCCTCCAGTGCCCAGTATTCGATGCGGAACTTCTCCGACTCGTCGATCGGCGAGTACGTGGAAACGGCCTCGGCGCCGCGCATGACGTTGATCGCGTTGACGTAGAACTCGCCGGCCACCCGCGCTGTCTGTTTGTCCTTGCCGTAGCTGAACATGCCGACGCCGGGCACGAGCACGACCGCCGGGTCGGCACCGCGGATGGCCGGGCTGGCCGGCGTCGCGTAGCGCTCGTAGTAGGCGGCGTAGTCGGCGCGGTAGCTCCGGTGCAGTTCTGCGAGCCGGGCGAGCACCGCGTCCAGCGGACTGTCGGCGGCCATGTCCAGCACCATCGGCCGGACCTTGGTGCGCAGGAAGTGGTCCGGACACGAGGTGCCGAGCGCGGCGAGCCGGGGATGTGCCGCGCTGGCAAGGAAGTCCAGCACGACGTCGGCATCGGTGAAGTGTCCGACCACCTGATGGTCGGTCGATGCGAGGCCGCGCAGCACCGGCGCGAGTGCCGCCGCACGAGCCAGCCGGGCGGCCGGCGGCAGCGGTTCGAAAGCCGGGACCCGGGCACCGAACGGTTCGGGTCTGCCGTGTTCGGCGATGAAGGCCTCGGCCGCCCTGATGATCTCCAGTGAGTGCGCCTCGCACTCGGCGCCGGTGGCTCCCCATGCGGTGATCCCGTGGCCGCCGAGGACGCAGCCGATCGCCCGCGGATTCGCCGCCGCGATCGCCGCGATGTCCATGCCGAGCTGGAAACCGGGCCGCCGCCACGGCACCCAGACGACACGGTCGCCGAAACACCGCGCGGTGAGCCGTTCGCCGTCCGCCGCGGTAGCCAGCGCGATGCCGGAGTCGGGATGCAGGTGATCGACGTGGGCGGCGTCGACCAGCCCGTGCATGGCGGTGTCGATCGACGGCGTGGCGCCACCTTTGCCGTGCAGGCAGTAGTCGAACGCGGCGACCATCTCGTCCTCGCCTTCGACACCGGGATACACCTCGGCCAACGCGCGCAGCCGATCCAACCGCAGTGTGGCCAGCCCGGATTCGGTGATGGTGCCGAGGTCGCCACCGGAACCCTTGACCCACAACAGTTCCACCTCCGTCCCGGTGACCGGGTCGACGCCGGTGCCCTTGGCGGAGGTGTTGCCGCCGGCATAGTTCGTGTTGCGTGGATCGGCGCCAAGCCGGTGCGAGCGCGCGATGAGGTCCCCGACCGTGCTCATCAGGCGCCCCATCCGGCCTGGGTGCCGCCGACGCGATCGGCGACGATGCGTTCGGCGTAACCGGATCGCGCGTAGGCGGCCATCGGGTCGGGGTCCAGTCCCATCTCCACGCGCAGTTCCGCCAGCAGTGGGCGCACGTCGGTGTCGTAGGCGTCCATCAGGACCGCGTTGGCGCGCAGGACATCGCCGGCGGACTGGGCCGCGGCCAGTGCGTCGGTGTCGACGAGCAGCGCCTTGGCGGTCGCCTCCTGCACGTTCATCACCGACCGGATCTGGGCCGGGATCTTGGGCTCGATGTTGTGGCACTGGTCGAGCATGAACGCGATCTCCGTGTCGGCCGCCAGCCCACCCGCGCTAACGACCTCGAACAGGATGCGGAACAGCTGGAACGGGTCGGCCGCGCCCACCATGAGGTCGTCGTCGGCGTAGAAGCGGGAGTTGAAGTCGAACGCGCCGAGCTTGTCCACGCGCAGCAGGAAGGCGACGATGAACTCGATGTTGGTGCCGGGCGCGTGGTGGCCGGTGTCCACGCAGACCTTGGCCCGCGCACCCAGTTGCATGCAGTGGGCGTAGGACGTGCCCCAGTCCGGGATGTCGGTGGTGTAGAAGGCGGGCTCGAAAAGCTTGTACTCCAGGACCATCCGCTGTTCGCCGGACAGTCGATCGTACACAATGGACAGACCTTCGGCCAGCCGGTCCTGTCGTGCGCGGATGCTGTCCTGGCCGGGATAGTTCGTCCCGTCGGAGAACCACAGCTTCAGGTCGCGGGAGCCGATCTGGTCCATCACGTCGACACAGTCGAGCAGGTGCCGCACCGCCTTGCGGCGGACGGCCGGGTCGGGATTGGTGACGCTGCCGAGCTTGTAGTCGTCGTCCTGGAAGACGTTGGCGTTGACCGTGCCGACGCCGATGCCGAGTTCGGTGGCGGACTCGGCCAGCTCCTGGTAGTCGTCGACGCGGTCCCACGGGATGTGCAGCGCCACGGTCGGCGCCACCCCGGTGAAACCGTGTACCTGTGCGGCGTCGGCGATCTTCTCGTAGGGATCGCGCGGCACACCGGCCTGGGTGAACACCTTGAACCGGGTGCCGGAGTTGCCGAACGCCCAGGACGGAAGCTCGATCCGCTGGCGGCGCAGGACCTGCTTCGCGGCCGCTCGGTCGATCATGGACCACCTGCCTTCACTGTCGGAATGGGGTCATGGACCGAGTCCACGGGTGCGGCTCGGCCGGCGTACCGGCCGAGCGCCCCTGCGAATCAGAAGTTGAACTGGCTGATGTTCGACGCGTCGAACACGGTGGGCGGCCCGAGCACGATGGACGGACCGGTCGTGCCGGACGCCGCCACCACCTGGTAGCTGCCAAGGTTGCCGGCCTTGAATGTGGCGCCCGCCTGCAGGCCCGCGCTGCCCGATGCGAGCGACGCGGCCGCGTAGCCGGCCAGGTAGCCCAGGTTCGACGGGTTCCACAACTCGAACGACTTGACCGTGCCGTCCAGCACGTAGGACTTCATCTGCGACGGCAGACCGAGCCCGGTCAGCACGATCTTGGCCGCGATGTCCTTGTGGGTGTCGAAATACTGGGCAGCGGTCGAGATGCCGACCGTGGTCGGCGAGATGATGCCCTTGAGGTCCGGGTAGGCCGACAGCAGGCCCTGCAGCACCGTCAGCGAGGTCGCCGGATCGTCGTTGCCGTAGACGGTCGTGACCAGCTTCATGTTGGGGTACTTGGCCAACTGCTGTTTCATGAAGCCGATCCATGCGTTCTGGTTGGTCGCGCTCGCGGCCGCGGACAGGATCGCGATCTGGCCGGTGCTGTTGATCTGCTTGGCCAGCAGGTCGACCTCTGAGGTGCCGATCCGCTCGGTGTCGGCCTGGTTGACGAACAGGTGGTCCGGGCTGCTGCCGCAGTTGATGTCGGAGTCGAACGACACGATCTTGATACCGGCCCGGGACGCCTGGTTCAGCGACGGACACAGCGCGGACGGGTCGTTGCCGGCGATGGCGATGGCGGCCGCGTGTGCCTGGATCGCCGCCTGGATCGACGGAATCTGCGCGGCAGCGGTGTCCTGCGTACCGCTGCTGACCACAACCTTGCCGCCGACCTCGGCCAGCGCCTTCTG
>DATBCR010000299.1:0-5343 GCA_036270375.1 Pseudonocardiaceae bacterium
GGACTGCGCCCCGGTGCCGTTGCAGGTGTAGATCTGGATCGGGCTGCCGTTGGCCGTGCTGGCCGCCCGGTCGTCGACACACAGGTTCGTGCCGACCACGGCCAGGATCGGGCCGATCCGCGCCGTGCTCACCACGGTCGCGGTCCACACGAACGACGTGCTGCCGGTCGCACCGGTCCCGTCGGTCGCGGTGACGGTGACCGTGCTGGTGCCGGCCGTGGTCGCCGCACCGGAGACGACACCGGTCGCGGAGTTGATCGACAGGCCGGCCGGCAGCCCGGATGCCGTGTAGCTCAACGTCTGTCCGCCCGCCGAGTCGGTCGCCGCGATCCCGAGACTTGCCGACGCGCCGACCGGGCTGCTCATGCCCTGCGGGTCGGTCACGGTGACCGTGTTGCCCGCTGCGGTGGTGTTCACGGCAAGGCTGCCGGTCAGTTGCGGGCCGGCCGATGTGTCACCGACGAAGATCCCGTACGTGCCGAGGGCGGTCGTCCACGAACTCGTGCTGTCGTTCCAGAAGGCCAGATCGTGCAGGGTGACCGGGAAACTGATCGTGGTGTTGGCACCCGGCTGCAGGGTGACCCGGTTGAAGCCCTTCAACTGCTCCGGCGGCTCACCGGTGGACGCCGGATCGCCGACGTACAGCTGTGCGACGTCCGAGCCGGCCCTGGTCCCGGTGTTGGTGACCGTCGCCGTCACGGTCGCGTGGCCGTGCGCGTCCAGCGGGGTCACCTGGAGGTTGCTGAAGCCGAAACTGGTGTAGGACAAGCCGAATCCGAACGGGAACAGCGGCGTGACGCCTTTCGCCTGGTACCAGCGGTATCCCACGTCGACGCCCTCGGCGTACTGCACGGAACCGTTGGTGCCCGGCCATTCCGCCGTGGTGGACGCGGGCACGTCGGCCAGGCTCTTGGGGAACGTGACCGGCAGCTTCCCGGACGGGTTCACGTCACCGAACAGCAGCGCCGCGATGGCGTTGCCGTCCTCCTGCCCCGGATACCAGCTCTCCAGCACACCCGCGACCGAGCCGAGCCACGGCATCGTCACCGCGGACCCGGTGTTGAGCACCACGATGGTCCTCGGATTCGCCGCCGCCACCGCCGAGATCAACTGGTCCGAGTCACCGCTCAGCCCGATACCCCCGATGTCGCTGCCCTCGGACTCGTTGTAGCTGGCGAAAACGACCGCCACCGTCGAGTTCCCGGCCAGCGTCGCGGCCTGCTGGATGGTCGACGTCGAGCTGCCGGCCGCGAACTGCACGTTCACGCCGGAGCCTGCGCGGCTGGTGATCGCCTGCAGCGGAGTCACGGTGCCGGACGAACGCACCGACGCGCTGCCGCCGCCCGCGGTCTGCGGCGACGTGCTGGCGTCCGCGCCGATCACCGCGATCGACGGTGTCGCCGATGTGTTCAGCGGCAGCACGCTTCCGTTGTTCTTCAACAGAACCGTGCCCTCCTCGGCGACCTGGCGGGCGGTGGTCACGTGTGCGGTGTTGGTGACGGTGGCGCCGGTCGAGCCGTGCGGTACGTTGTCGAAAAGACCGAACGTGAACTCCTCGGTCAGGATGCGGCTGACCATCGAGTTCAGTGTCGCCATGGACACCTGGCCGTTCTGCACCGCGGTTTGCAGTGGGGCGCCGAAGAAACTGCCGTCCGGCATCTGCATGTCGAGGCCGGCGTTCGCGGCGGCCACGGTGGAATGCGTGCCGCCCCAGTCGGACGTGACGAAGCCGGTGAAGCCGAACTCGTTGTCCAGCGCGTTGTTCAGCATGGTCGCGTTCTCGCACGCGTCCGTGCCGTTCACGTAGCTGTAGGAGCACATCACCGAGGACGCCGCGCCCTGCTGGACACTGGCCTGGAACTGCGGGAAGTAGATCTCCTGTTGGGCCCGCGCGTCGATGATCGCGTTGTCGGACGGCGTGTTGCGGTTCGTCTCCTGGTTGTAGACGCCCAAGTGCTTGACCTGCGCCAGTTCGCCGGTGCCCTGCACGCCCCGGATCTCGGCGGCGGCGAGCTGGCCGTCCAGGTACGGGTCCTCGGACATCGACTCGAACGCCCGGCCCCAGCGCGGATCGCGAATGATGTTGACGGTCGGGCCGAGGTCGATGCTGGCGCCCTTGCCGAACTCCTCGCTGCCGACCACCGCGCCGTACTGCTGTTCGGCGGCCGGGTCCCAGGTCGCGGCCGCGGCGACCGGTGCGGGTAGCTGCGTGACGCCGCTGAGGCCCTCGCCGACGCCGGCCGGGCCGTCCTCGAGGCCGAGCGCCGGCACGCACAGTGCCGGGATGGCGGGGATGTTGCCGACGTAGCTGCCGCCGACTCCCCACAGCAGCGAGATCTTCTGGGCCGTGGACATCTGGGCCAGCAGCTGCGCCACCCGCTGCGGCACGGGTGCGGTCGACCCGACCCACGGACACGAACCGGCCGCCGGCACCGCCGCTGTCGCGGACGGGGCCGAAAAGCCGATCGCGGCTAAACCGATAATTCCGACGATACTGAACCATTGACGTGCCAACACTGGCGTCTCCTCACCCGGGCGATACGCTCGCGCACTCACAGTGACAAACGAAGCCTGAGCAGGGTTTCGCTACGTTACGCCCGGTCCGAGTCACGTAACGGCGCTGAAACGATGCACCTAGCGATCGTGGCATATGTTGTGACCAACAACAATCCCCGGCGACCACTGTGAACGGGCCGTCCCGGTCGGCGACAACACCGACCGGGACGGCCCCGTTCACTCACCTGTCGGAGACTCAGGGACGCGCCGTCAGCACGCGCCTTCGTCCTTCCAGATGTTCCATGCGATCGGCGAGCCCGGCTGCACACCGGTCGACCAGTACAGCGACAGCCACTTGTGGCTGTTGAACGACACCACGTCGTTGGGGACGTAGGAGGTGTTGACGCTCCACGCCGCGACGCCACTGCAACCGCCGCCACCGCCGGGGTTCGTGGTGGGCGGAGGGTTGTTCGTCGTGGTCGTGGGCGGCGGGGGCGGCGGCGGGCCGCCACCACTGAAACCGTTGAAGATCTTCGTGAAGTCCAGCTTCGCCTGGCTGATCTCACTGCACGCCGGCAGGCCGTTGGCCGAGCCGCCGCACGGCTGGTCCCGGTCCACCGACCAGAAAGCGAGCCGGCCGATCCCGTTGGAGTTGGCGAAACTGACCACGCTGGACGCGTTGGCCTCGGAGAACACCTCGGACGAGTCGTCGTTCTGGCCGATCATCGGCGTGATACCGATGTTGGCGAACGTGTCCGACGGGAACGAGCCGCGCACCTGGTTCAGCGTGTTCTGCGCGGCCTGCGTCGCGTCGCTGCCCATGTTCGACGGGTCGAAGCTGCCGCCGTAGTCCATCGTCATGATGTTCCAGACGTCCACGCGCGCGCCGTCGTTCTTGGCTGCCTGCACGAACGCGACGCCGTTGCCGTCCAAACCCGTTGGCAGCACAGGGACCGTCATCGACACGACGAGACCCGAGTTGGCCGATTCAAGGCCCCTGATCGCGGCGAACCGGTTGTTGATGGAAGTCGGGTCGGCGATGGCCGCGCCCTCGACGTCGAAGTCGACGTGCGTGAGGTGATACTGGTTGATCACCGTCTGGTAGGCCTGTTGCAGCGAACCGGAGTTGGTGCAGGACTGCGCCAGTTCGACGCCGCCGGCACCGCCGAAGGACACGATGACCTGCGCGCCGGCCGACTGCGCCGACGAGATGTCACCGGACACCGTTGGGTCGTTGGTGACCGGGAGCGTGTCGCCCCAGATCGGGGTGCAGCCGCTGCCGATCACGAACGCGGCCGTGAACGCCTTGAGCCCGCCGTTGCTGATCGCGGCGTTGAGCATCGGCTCCTGGTTGTTGGTCATGTCCACGTACGGGGCCACGCTGAAACCCGAAGCCGCTGGCGTGACCGATGGGGCTGGGGCCGCCGAGCTGTTCGTGGCGGCCACGGCGAGGATTCCGAGCGGGACGAGCGCGGCGGCGGCGAGCGCCGCCAGCGTGCTCTTACTGCGCATTCGCGGGAATGGCATCGTCACACCTCTCAGTACTGAACGATGATCTTGGTGAAGTCATATGCGTTCTGCGGGATGTTGCTGCAGGTGCCGGGCGCCCAGGCCTCGGGAACACCGGCCGGGCACTGGAAGTCGCGGTTCACCGACCAGTACGCGAACCACGCGGGATGATTGGCCTTGGCGAAGCCGAGCAGCTGGTTGAAGGTGTCCTGCGTGAACAGTTCGCTCGGCTGGTCGGTGTGCCCGTTCATGATCTGGAAGCCGAGATGCGACCACGCGGTCGCCGCGCTCCAGCCGAAGATCGTTTCCAGCTGGCCGATCGCGTCGTTCGCGATGGCCTCGGTCTGCCCGACCTCGGTGCCGGCGGTCAGGCCGGTGTCGAAGTCCATAATGTTGATGATGTCCAGCCGCGCGCCGGCCGCGACCGCCTGCCGGATCTCGTCCGTGCCGCTGCCGGGGAAGCCGACCGTGGTCATCGGGATGGTCAGCGACACGACCAGCTTGGGGTTGTTCCGTTCCAGGATCGCGATCGCCCCGAACCGGATCGCGGTGTTGGAGTCCAGCGCGCCGTTCTCGTAGTCGAAGTCGGCGCGCGTGAGGTTGTACTTGTTGATCACCTGTTGGTACGCGTTGGCCAGCGCGCTCGCACTGCCGCACGTGGTGCCCAGTTCGGTGCCGTTGAAGCCGCCGAAGGACACCGCGACATCACCGCCGGCCGCGCGGACCGTGTTGATGTCGGCCTGTACTGCGGTGTCGTTGGAGACCAGTTCGGTGCTCAGGCCGTCCCATGCCGGGGTGCAGCCACCCGAGTCCAGCACGAAGGCGAGGTTGAACTCCTTCTCGCCGGAGCTGGACATGATGTCGCTCATCGCGGGTGGGGTGTTGTCAAGCGGCATCAGGTAGACGGGGTGGCTGAAGGCGCCGTTGTTCGGTGGTGGGTTGGTTGTGGTGCTCGTGGGCGGCGGGTTCGATGTCGTCGTCGGTGGATTCGTTGTGGTCGTTGGGTTTGTGGTCGGCGGGTTTGTCGTCGGCGTGGGGCCGCCGGTGCCGCCCGGTCCGGTCAGGCTGATGTCGTCCGCGTTGTAGGTGGGCTGCGCGTACCAGCCGTGCACGAAGACGGTGACGCTGGTTGTCGTGGCGCCGGTGGTGAACGTCGTGGTCAGCTGCTGGTAGCTGGTGGCGGACGGGGTCCAGGTGCTGGTGTTCACGCCCGTGCCGGCCGCGCCGAGGTAGACGAAGCTGCCGATGACGAAGTCGGACAGGGTGTACGCGCTGTTCGGCTGGACGCTGACGGTCTGCGTGCACTGCGCGTTGTCGGAACTTGATGGCGTGCCGGCC
>DATBCR010000300.1:0-2300 GCA_036270375.1 Pseudonocardiaceae bacterium
CAATACGCTGGGGGCGAAGACGCCGAGCCCGAGAGCCGCCAGGGCCATGCGCCGGTTGATCGGCGGCGGGGGGCTGGATGCGCTCACGATAATTAAGGATACCGTGAGACAAGACCCCAACCCCGCCACGACAATTCGCGATGGGGGTGCCGGAACAGGGATTTAACCGCTACAGCCTGCACCCGAGCAGGACGGGCTCCGGTTTCAGTGTGATACCAAACACATCGTGGACCCCGTCACGGATGGTGCGGGCCAGTGCCAGCACGTCCTCGGCGGTCGCGCCCCCGCGATTGGTCAGAGCCAGCGCGTGCTTCGTGGACAGCCGGCACCGGGCCGACTCATCGTGCGGATAGCCCTTGCCGAAGCCCGCCCGTTCCACCAGCCAACCGGCGGCCAACTTGACGCCGTCCGGGGCCGGGTAGTGCGGCACCGGCCCCTCGACGTCGCGGGCCAACCGCTCGTAAACGTCGGGTGCGACCACCGGGTTGGTGAAGAACGAACCCACGCTCCACGTGTCGGGGTCGTCCGCGTCAAGCACCATGCCCTTGCGGGCACGCAGCATCAGGACCGCCTCGCGGACGGCCTTCGGGTCGGCGCGCTCGCCGCTGGCCGCGTTCAATGCGGCCGTCAGTTCGCCGTAGCGCAGCGGCGCACTGCGACCCGATTCGTCCAACGCGAACTCCACTTCCAGTACCAGCCAATGGATTTCGCGCTCCGGCCGGTCGGCTTCTTTGAGCACGCTGGTGCGGTAACCGAAGCCGAGCTCGGCACCAGGAACCCAGCGCACCGCGCCGCTGCCGCGATCCAGCACCCGGACCCGCGTGATGGTGTCGGACACCTCCGCCCCGTAGGCCCCGACGTTCTGCACCGGGGTGGCCCCGGCCGACCCCGGGATACCCGACAGGCATTCCAGCCCACCCAGGCCGTGCTCGATCGCCGTGACAACGACGTCGTCCCACACCGCGCCCGCCTCCGCGCGCACCAGGTTGCCGTCGACGGTCACGCCGGTGTTGGCCAACCGCACTGCCGTCAGATCGGTCAGGGTGTCGGCGATCACCAGGTTCGAGCCGCCGGCAAACACCAGCACGGGTCCCGAGTCCGCGTTGCCGGTCGCCTCGGCTGCTGGGTCCAGCTGCCGCAAAACGGCAACCACCTGCTCGGTGCTGGTGCACGTGATCAGGCGTCGCGCGACCGGTCCGACCCGCAACGTCGTCAACGGCGCCAGCGGCACAGCCTCGGCGACATGCGCACCGGCAAAGACCGAACCGCTCACGGCCCGTAACGGTAGCCTGGCCAGCTATGCCGCGTTCATTCGACTTGTCGGCCGACTATAAGGACAGCGTCGAAGAGGTGCACCGGGCTTTCCGTACGGAGGAATACTGGCGGGCCCGGCTGGCCGACATTCCCGTGGACGACGCGAGGCTGGAGCTGCTGCGGGTCGGCGGCGAGTCCGGAAACGACGGCACCATCGACGTGATCACGCTGCAGGTGGTGCACAGCCACCACCTCCCGGCCCTCGTCAAGCAACTGCACCGGGGCGACCTGTGCGTCAGACGCGAAGAGACGTGGGGGCCGGTCACCGGCGGCGCCGCGACGGCCTCCATCGTGGGTGCGATCGCGAACACCCCGGTGCAGGTGTCGGGCACCGCCGACCTGTCCAGCGCCCCGGAGGGCGCGCGGCTCACGTTCCAGATCACCGTCGCGGTGCGGATCCCGATTATCGGCGGCAAAGTGGAGAACCTGATCGGCGCCCACTTGGCCGACCTGGTGACCAGGGAGCAACGCTTCACCACGGAGTGGATCGCCGATAACGCCTAGCCCGCCCGCCCTAAGCCGGGCCTAAGCTGGCGGCCATGCGAATCGCGTTGGCGCAAATCCTCAGTGGCAGCGATCCGTCGGCGAACCTCGAGTTGGTGCGCGAGTACGCCGGCCGGGCCGCCGACGCGGGCGCGCGGCTCGTCGTGTTCCCGGAGGCGACCATGTGCCGGTTCGGCGTCCCACTCGCGCCGATCGCCGAGCCCGTCGACGGTCCCTGGGCAAACGGTGTGCGCCGGATCGCGACCGACTCCGATGTCACCGTGATCGCCGGCATGTTCACCCCCGCCGGCGACGGGCGGGTGACCAACACGCTGCTCGCCGCCGGGCCGGGCACTCCCAACCAGCCGAACACCCACTACGACAAGATCCACCTCTACGACGCGTTCGGCTTTACCGAGTCGCGTACGGTCGCGCCCGGGCACGAGCCGGTGGTCGTCACGGTCGACGGCATTGGAGTGGGGCTGAGCACCTGCTATGACGTT
>DATBCR010000301.1:0-7478 GCA_036270375.1 Pseudonocardiaceae bacterium
CGTTGATTCGACAAGGCGGCCGACGAAACGGGTACCGATGAACTATTCGTTCACGAAATCCTGCTCAAGAGCCAATTCTCCGCGCGCGTGCAGTTGAGCCATTCGGGCACTCGTCCCGGTGCCGCATGGCGAACGGTCGAACCAGCCGGGATGAATGGCCATCGCGTGCCGGGAATGCCGGGCGTCGGAATCGGGTGCGATGAACTGGACGTGGTGGCAGCCCGTGATGCCCGGATCGGTTGGATGCTTCGGCAGATCGGCGTCGTTGATCGCGGCCATGATAGCCAGGCCGCACTCCAGGATGCGTTGTGCCGCAACATGTTCGAACGGAAGCCCGACCCGGTCGATCGGCAGGATGGCGTAGAAGTTGCCGCCGTAGGCCAGGTCGTAGCGGACGTCGCCGAAGCCGGGCACCCGCACGGTCCGGTCGACGCCGACGCTGAACGACGGCACGTTGCGGATCGTCACCGAGCGGGCCACCCCGTCCGACACCCGCACCCGCGCGGTGACCAGGCCGGCCGGTGTGTCCAGCCGGACCGTGGTGACGGGCTCGGTCACCGGCACCATGCCGGTCTCCACCAAAACCGTTGCCACGCCGATGGTGCCGTGCCCGCACATCGGCAGGCAGCCGGACACCTCGATGAACAGCACGCCCCAATCGGCGTCCTGTCGGGTCGGCGGCTGCAGGATCGCGCCGCTCATCGCACTGTGGCCGCGCGGCTCGTACATCAGGAGCGTGCGGACGTGGTCGGTGTTGGCCACGAAGTGCGCGCGCCGCTCCGCCATGGTGTGGCCGGGGATCACGCCGACGCCGCCGGTGATCACCCGGGTCGGCATGCCCTCGGTGTGCGAGTCGACCGCATGGTAGACGTGCCGGGACCGCATCAGCCCTGCCTTTCAGCCAGAACCGCCAGTGTCGTCGCCCGCACCTGGTTCGCGTGTACCGGCGCCAGCGGCCGACGGGGTGGCCGGCACGGGCCGCCGTGCCGGCCGGCCAGGTCCATGGACAGTTTGATCGCCTCCACGAACTCCGTGCGGGAATCCCAGCGCAGCAACGGATGCAGCCGCCGGTACGCGGGCAGCGCGGACGCCGGATCACCGCTCGTCGCGGCCTTGTAGAACGCGACGCACTCGGCCGGCAGTGCGTTCGGGTAGCCGGCGATCCAGCCGACCGCGCCGGCCATCGCCAGTTCCAGCGCCACGTCGTCGGCGCCGATCAGGACGTCCAGTTCCGGTGCCAGTTCGGCGATCCGGTAGCCGCGCCGCACGTCGCCGCTGAACTCCTTCACGGCCCCGATCAGCCCGTCCCCGTGCAGCCGGGCGAGCAGTTCCGGGCTCAGGTCTACTCGGGTGTCGTGCGGATTGTTGTACGCGACGACGGGCACACCGACCGACGCGACGGCCCGGAAGTGCTCGACAACAGCCTCGTCGTCGGCGCGGAAAGCGTTGGGCGGCAACGACATCACCGACCGACAGCCGGCTTTGGCCGCCTGCTCCGCCCACCGCACCGCCTCCCCGGAGCCGTAAGCGGACACGCCGGCCAGCACCCGCTCGCCGCCGGCCGCCTCGACCGCCGTGCGGATCACGGTGGCCCGTTCGTCGTCGGTGAGGGTCTGGTACTCGCCGAGCGAACCGTTCGGGCAGACGCCGTCACAACCGTTGGCCAGCAACCACCGCACGTGTTCGGCGTACCGGTCGTAGTCGACGGACAGGTCGTCCCGCAACGGCAGCGCGGTCGCCACGATCACGCCACGCCATGGCACCTGGTTCATCCGTTCTCCTCCGTATCGGCCAGTTCGCCCAGTCGTATCGGCTGGGTCAAGGTCCGTCGCGTCATGGCGGCCAGGGCTGTCGCGTCCGGCCGCACGCCAGTCAGGTTCGCGACGACGGACGCCACCGGCTCACCGCACACCCGGCCCTGGCACCAGCCCATTCCGGCTCTGGTCAACAGTTTCACCGCCCTGGCGTCCCGCGCGCCGAGTTCCGTGACGGCGGTGCGGATCGCGTCGAGCCGAACCTCCTCGCAGCGGCAGACCACGGTGTCGCCGGCCAGACCGCCGGCCCAGTCCGGTATCGGATAGACCGACGGCAGGGCAGCCGCGAAAGCCATCTGCCGGGCACGCTCCCGCCGCAATCGCGGCCTGCCAACGACACCGGCCGCGGCCAGGCCGGCCAACGTGCCCGTCACCACCGCGAGCCGGGCGCCGCCGACGCCGGTCACCTCGCCGGCCGCGAACACGCCCGGCACGCTGGTCGCCTGCCGGTCGTCCACGGCCAGCACGAGACCGCCGTCGCCGGACAGCCGTGTCGCACAGCCGAACGCGAGGCCGAGATCAACCTGCGGAGTGAAGCCGTAACCGACGGCCAGCGTGTCACAGTCGATCCGCCGCTCGACGCCCGCGCCAGCCACAGTAACCGCGACCAGTTCGTCGGTGCCGTGCGCGGCGACGACGGAGTGCTTGGTGTGCAACGGAACCCGATGCCGGGCAAGGATGGCGAGATAACCTGCCGCTTCGACGAGTTTGTCGGGATGACGGGCCAGCAGACCAGGAAAGCGCGCGAACCGCAACGGATTGTTCGCTTCGAACACCCCGACCACCTGAGCACCGGCTGTCGCGAGACCGGCGGCAACCGGCAGCAGGAACGGCCCGGTACCGGCCACCACGATCCGACGACCCGGCAGCACCCGATGCCCCTTGACCAGCGCCTGTGCCCCACCAGCAGCAAGCACTCCCGGCAGATCCCAGCCAGGGAACGGAATCTGCCGGTCGTACGCACCGGTCGCGATCAACACCGCGTCCGCCCGCAACCGGTCATCGCCCTCGACGTGCACGACATGCGGCGGGCCGGCCTCGACCGCGAACACCTGATGCCCGGTCAACAGCCGAACACCGCGATCCACACACAAAGCCCGCAACCGCAGGAAAGTACGCCACCCATGCTGTCCACGCGCCGGCCGGCCGTCAGCCGCGTGTCGATAGAACTGGCCACCCGGCCGCCCGTCGCGATCGAGCAACGCGACCGACCGACCGGCGCCGGCCGCCGCCACGGCCCCGGCCAACCCGGCCGGCCCAGCGCCGATCACCACTAGGTCATAGGTCATCGCTCGTGATCACATCCCCCGGCCGCGCCTCGGTCACGCACGCCCGGACCGATCGCCTGCCGTTCACCGTGACCAGGCAGTCGAAACAGATACCGATTCCGCAGAACAGGCCGCGCGGCCGCCCGTCCACCCGCGTCGTCCGCCACGACCGAACACCGGCCGCGACCAACACCGCAGCCACGCTCTGGCCGGCTACCAGCGGCAGCGGCTTTCCGTCGAACACCACGTGATCCGTCATCCCGCGAACCGATCGACCCGAAACGGCGCGACATCCAACTCAGGCACGGTGCCGGTGATCATGTCGGCGATCAGCGCGCCCGTCCCCGGCGCCAACCCGATCCCTGCGCCTTCGTGCCCGCAGGCGTGCCACAACCCCGGCCGGCGCGCATCGGGGCCGATCACCGGCAGGTGATCCGGACAGTACGGCCGAAATCCGCAGTAGGCGCGCAGCGCGGTGACGCCGGCCAGGAACGGGAACAGCGCGATCGCCCCGGCCGCAAGGGATCGCAGCACCGGCAGCGACGGTGTCCGATCGAACCCGACCCGTTCCCGGCTGGCGCCGATCAGCACGGTCCCGGACCGGGTGCCCTCCACAACGGCCGACGTACGAAGGCTCCCTGCGTCCGCGGCCACGTCGGCGACATACCCTGCGGCGTAGACCTTGTGCCGGACAACAGGCGGCAGCGACTCGGTGACCAGCACGAAACCGCGCCTCGGCAGGATCGGCACCGACACCCCGGCCAGTTCCGCCATCTCGCCGCCCCACGCGCCGGCGGCGTTCACCACGGCACCCGCGGCCACATCGCCACCGCTGGTACGCACCCCGGTGACCCGCCGATCACCAGTCACGCCAACGACATCGGTGCCGGTCGACACCGTGGCGCCGAACCGTTTCGTGGCCAGGCGCAGCAGGTGCGCGGCGGCCAGCATCGGCTGCACCTGGACGTCCTGCGGGTAGTACACGCCACCGGCCAGATCCGGCGACAGGTGCGGCTCGTAGTCGGCGAGACAGTGGGCGGCGACCGGTTCCGCGATCACCCCGACCGCTCGCTGCCGCTCGGCGAACCGTTGCAGCGCAGCGAGTTCCGCGTCGGTCGCGACGACGACGCCGCCTTTCGCCTCGTACTCGAACACGTCCCCATGTTCAGCCGCCAGCTCCCGCCACAGCACCGCCGACCGCATGGCCAGCTCAAGCTCAGGCCCCGGCTCCTTGTCCGACAGCAACACGTTGCCCTCGCCGGCACCGGTCGTGCCGGCGGCGACCGAGCCGCGCTCCACCACCGTCACGGACAGTCCGGCCGCGCCACAGAAGTAGGCGCAGGCCGCACCGACCATGCCGGCGCCGATGACGACCACGTCGACTGGCACGACAGTAATATGTCACATAGCGGTGGACCGGGCCAACAATTGACCTGAGCCGGACCACCGGATCCGGAATACTCGCGAATCGTGCTGATCACCCTGACCACGACCGAGCCGCCAGCCACCGACCTCGGCTTCCTGCTGCACAAGCACCCGGCCAGGGCACAGTCCTTCCCGATGACCGCCGGCACCGCGCACGTCTTCTACCCGCGCGCCGACACGGACGAGTGCACGGCGGCTCTGCTGCTGGAAGTCGACCCGATCGGGTTGGTCAGACGACAGAAGGACAGCGGGTTCGCGCTGGCCCAGTACGTCAACGACCGCCCGTACGCGGCCGGCTCGATGCTGGCGGTGGCCCTGGCGTCGGTGTTCCGCACCGCTATGACCGGCCGCTGCGACAGCCACCCGGACCTGGCCGCCCGGCCGATTCCGTTGCGCGTCGAGGTGCCGGCCCTGCCGTGCGACGGTGATCCGGACCTCGTCATGCGACTGTTCGCACCGCTCGGCTGGACGGTCACGGCGACGCCGATCCCGCTCGATCCTGCGTTCCCGGACTGGGGCGACTCCCGGTACGTCACGGTCACGCTGTCCGGACGGCTGCGGCTCGCCGATGCGCTGAAGCACCTGTATGTGCTACTTCCCGTGCTGGACAACGGAAAGCACTACTGGGTCGGCCCGGACGAGGTGACCAAGCTGCTGCGCGCCGGGGACGGCTGGCTGGCCGGCCACCCGGAGCGGCAGCTCATCAGCGACCGATACTTGGCGCACCAAAGGACATTCGTCCGTTCCGCGTTGTCCCGGCTGGCCGAATCCGACGACGTGGACAGTGCTGACCTGGACAACGCGCTGGCCGCACCCGTGGTTGCGCCGCTTGCGGTGGTGCGCCGGGCAGCCGTCCTGGATGTGCTGCGTGCGGCCGGCGCCAAACGGGTGCTGGACCTCGGTTGCGGTGACGGCGCGCTGCTGCGGGACCTGCTCGCCGAGCCCGAGTTCACCGAGATCGTCGGGGTCGACGTGTCAACCGGCGCGTTGGCCGCTGCCGAACGCCGGCTCGGGCTCGATCGGCTGTCCGAGCGGCTGGCGGCCCGGATCAGCCTGCGCCAGTCCGCGCTGACGTACACCGACTCGACGCTCACCGGCTACGACGCGGCCGTGCTGATGGAGGTCGTCGAGCACGTCGACCCGAGTCGGCTGCCGGCGCTGGAACGGTCGGTTTTCGGTGCCGCACGGCCGAATCTGGTCGTGGTGACGACCCCGAACGCCGAACACAACGTGCGGTTCCCTGGCCTGTCCACCGGCCGATTCCGGCACCCGGACCACCGGTTCGAGTGGACAAGGGCCGAGTTCGCCGCGTGGGCCGACGCGGTCGCCGACCGTCACGGCTACCGCGTCCGGTACCTGCCGGTCGGCGACGACGATCCGGACGTCGGCCCACCGACCCAACTGGCCGAATTCACCAGGCAGGGGGCCGGTTCGTGACCGACTTGACCATTCCGGACATGGCACTCGTCGTGCTGATCGGTGCGTCCGGCGCCGGCAAGTCGACGTTCGCCGCCGCGCACTTCGCGCCGACCCAGGTGCTGTCCAGCGACGCGTGCCGGGGCATGGTGGCCGACGACGAGAACGACCAGTCAGCGTCCGGGGACGCGTTCGACGTGCTGCACTACATCGCGGGCAAGCGGCTGGCGGCCGGCCGGATCACCGTCGTCGACGCGACCAACGTGCAGCCGGACGTCCGGGCACGGCTGGTGACACTGGCGCGGGAGCACCACGTGCTGCCGGTGGCGATCGTGCTGGACATCCCGGAATCGGTGTGCCGGCAACGCAACGCCGAGCGTCCCGACCGCGACCACGGCCCGCACGTGGTCCGCCGGCAGGCCGCCGATCTGCGCCGGTCGCTCAAGTTCCTCGCGAAGGAAGGCTTCCGGCGGGTGCACGTGCTGCGCACCGCCGAGGACATCGCGGCGGCGCGGATCGTAGTCGAGCCGCTGCGCAACGACCTGCGCGGCGAGACCGGTCCTTTCGACGTGATCGGCGACGTGCACGGCTGCCGCGCGGAACTGGAGACCCTGCTGGAAAAGCTGGGCTACGTGCTGGCGACGGACGAGCGGAACAGGCCTGTCAGCGCGCACCATCCGGACGGCCGCCGCGCGGTGTTCGTCGGCGATCTCGTCGACCGAGGCCCGGACACACCGGGCGTGCTACGGCTGGTGATGGGCATGGTGGCCGCCGGTGACGCGCTCGCGGTGGCTGGCAACCACGAGCGGAAACTGGTGCGCGCGCTACGCGGCCGCAACGTCCAGGTGACGCACGGGCTGGCCGAGTCGCTCGCGCAGCTCACCGCCGAGCCGGACGAATTCCGTGCCAGGGTAACGGAGTTCTGCGACGAACTGATCGCGCACTACGTGCTGGACGGCGGCCGGCTGGTGGTCGCGCACGCCGGCCTGCCCGAGCCCTACCACGGTCGCGCGTCCGGCCGGGTACGGAGCTTCGCGCTCTACGGCGACACCACCGGCGAGACCGACGAGTACGGCCTACCGATCCGCTATCCCTGGGCCACCGAGTATCGCGGCCGCGCGACCGTCCTGTATGGACATACGCCGGTGCCGGACGCTGAGTGGGTCAACAACACGATGTGCCTGGACACCGGGTGTGTCTTCGGCGGCGCGTTGACCGCGCTGCGCTATCCGGAGCGGGACGTCGTGTCGGTGCCCGCGCAGCGCGTCTGGTACGAACCGGTGCGGCCGCTGCGCCCCGTCGAACCCACGAACCGGCCCACCCGGCGTGAACCGGACGTGCTCGACCTTGCCGATGTGGCCGGGCGGCGCACCGTGGAGACCGAACACCACGGCCGGATCACCGTGCGCGCCGAGCAGGCCGCCGCCGCACTCGAGGTGATGAGCCGGTTCGCCGTCGATCCGCGCTGGCTGCTGTACCTGCCGCCGACGATGGCGCCGACGGCGACGTCCAGCCGGCCGGATCTGTTGGAGCACCCGGTGGACGCGTTCGCCGG
>DATBCR010000302.1:0-12341 GCA_036270375.1 Pseudonocardiaceae bacterium
CTCGTCAACAACACCGACTTCGGCCTACTCCACAACGCGAACGCCAAGAACACGAACTCGTCAACAACACCGACTTCGGCCTACTCCACAACGCCGACCTCAAACAACGCATCCCAACCCGCACCGGCCCACCCACCCCAGACGACCTCGACGAACTGATCAGCAGGCGGCGCAAGACCCAGTTCATCCTGGCCCATCCGCAGGCCATCGCGGCATTCGGGCGGGAATGCACGGCGCGTGGTATCTATCCGGAGGACGTGATGTACGAGGACCGGACCGTGCGAGCGTGGCGCGGTATCCCGTTCCTACCGTGCAACAAGATCCCGATCAGCAACACGAACACCACGTCGATCATCGCGATGCGGACCGGCGAGGAGAACCAGGGCGTGATCGGGCTGCGGCATCTCGGCCTGCCGGACGAATACGAACCCGGCCTCTCCGTGCGATTCATGAACATCAACGACCAGGCCGTCACGTCGTATCTGGTGAGCACGTATTTCTCGGCCGCCATTCTGGTGCCGGACGCGTTCGGCGTTCTCGAACACGTCGAACTCGGACGCTGAGGTGAGCCGGCCGATGGCGGCAGCGGAGCCAGCCGGGCGAACGGCCACCGAAGTGCTGCGGTGGAGCCGTGAACTGGTGACACCGGCACTGCGGGCGTCGGTCGACACGCTGCCGGTGACCATGCGCCGGATCTGCGGCTATCACTTCGGCTGGTGTGACGCGGACGGACACCCGGTGGCCGGCAACGGCGGCAAGGCACTGCGTCCGACGCTGGTGCTGCTGGCGGCGGCCGCGGTCGGTGGCGTGCCGGAAGCGGCGGTGCCGGCGGCGGTCGCGGTGGAGTTGGCGCACAACTTCTCGCTGCTGCACGACGACGTGATGGACGGTGACGTGACTCGGCGCCACCGCCCCACGGCGTGGACCGTTTTCGGCGTGAACGCGGCGATCCTGGCCGGCGACGCGCTGATCACGGCCGCGTTCGACGTGCTCGCGGCAAGCGGTCGGCCGGCGGCGCTGGCGGCGGTCCGGTTGCTCAGCGGTGCGGTGCTGGAGTTGGTCGACGGGCAGAGCCTTGACATGTCGTTCGAGCGGCGTGCGGACGTCGAACTGGCCGAATGCGAACAGATGGCCGAGGGGAAGACCGGCGCGCTGATCGGCGCCTCGTGCGCCATCGGTGCCGCGTTCGGCGCCGCGAGCCCCGAGCAGTCAGTCCATATCGGACAGTTCGGCGGACGATTAGGCCTTGCGTTCCAACTGGTCGACGACCTGCTCGGCATCTGGGGCGATCCGGCGGTGACCGGCAAGCCGGTGTACTCGGACCTGGCCAGCCGCAAGAAGTCGCTGCCGGTGGTCGTCGCGCTGAACTCCGACACACCGGCCGGCATCGAACTGGCCTCGCTGTACCACGGTGCACAGCCGCTGTCCGACGCCGACCTGGTGCACGCGGCCGACCTGATCGAACGGGCCGGCGGCCGGGCCTGGTGTCAGGAACGTGCCGACGAACTGCTGGACAAAGCGTTGCGGCACCTGGCAGCCGCCGACCCGGTGCCCGCCGCCGCGGCCGAACTCGCCGGTATCGCACGGATGATCACCCGCAGGGACCACTGACACCGGAAGGCGGCACGGATGGCCGGCAGCGGACCACACGACATCGTCGCCTTCGTCAGCGGCAGCACGGCAGCGCACGACGGCGGCACTGTGCTGGTCGCCGACCGGCTGCGGCCGAGGGACCAAGCCGCCATCGACTGCCCGGCCGCGCCGATGCTGGCCGGTGAGCTGCGGCGGCGCGGGATCGACACCGTCGTCGGCCCACTCGACCTCGGCCGCTCCCCCACGTCGACGACGGCGCTGGCGGCCGTGCTCAACGGCGGTACCGGCCAGGTCGGACTCGGTGTCGCGGCGAGTGATCCGGTGCGCCAGCAGGTGGCCCGTGCCGTGCTGGCCGGTTATCTCGCGGTGGCGGACGGGCCGCGACAGGTGTTGCTCGCCGCGCCGAGATCGTTCTGTGCCGGTGTGGAACGGGCCATCGAGGTCGTCGAGCAGTTGCTCGACCAGCGTGGTGGCCCGATTTATGTGCGCAAGCAGATCGTGCACAACACGCATGTGGTCGCGGATCTGCGGTCGCGCGGCGCGGTGTTCGTGGACGAGGTGGCCGAAGTACCGGACGGGGCCGTGCTCGTGTTCTCGGCGCACGGGGTGTCGCCGGCCGTGCGTGCCGAGGCGGCCACGCGCGGGCTGGAGGTGATCGACGCGACGTGCCCACTGGTCACGAAGGTGCACGCGGAGGCACGCCGATTCGCCGCGCGGGGCGACACGGTCGTCCTGATCGGACACGCGGGCCACGAGGAGGTCGAGGGCACGCTGGGCGAGGCACCGGAACGTACCGTGCTGGTACAGGACGCGGCCGAGGTCGCCACGCTGCGGGTGCCGGACCCGACCCGCGTGTCGTACCTGACGCAGACGACGTTGGCGGTCGACGAGACGGTCGACGTGGTATCGGCCCTACGGGCGAGGTTCCCGGAGGCACGAGGGCCCGCGTCGGACGATATCTGTTACGCCACAACGAATCGCCAGCACGCATTGACCGCGATCGCGGACGCGGCCGACCTGGTGCTCGTGGTCGGCTCCGCGAACTCGTCCAACTCGGTACGGCTGGTCGAGTTGGCCCGCCGGCACGACACCCCGGCGCACCTGATCGACGACTGCTCGGACATCCGACCGGAGTGGCTGGCCGGCGCCCGAGTGATCGGGTTGACGGCGGGAGCGTCGGCACCGCCACGGCTGGTGTCCGACGTGATCGGCGCACTGTCGGGGCTCGGGCCGGTCAGCTCGGCGGAGCGGACGGTCACCACGGAAACCATCCACTTCACCCTGCCGGCCGCCGTCCGCTGATGTCGGCCCGGGACTGGGCGACCGACCGAATTCCTGTGCTATCGTGCCCGCCGCCTGCTGCCTGCTGCCATGATGCCTGTCATGGCAACGGAATCGGGTCGGCTCCACATCGCGGTGTTGACCGTCCCCGGCTACGGTCACGTGACGCCGCCGCTCGGCATGGTGGCCGAGCTGGTGCGGCGCGGGCACCGGGTCACGTTCGCGACCGGCGCGGAGTTCGTGGACACCGTGGCGGCCACCGGGGCGGACCCGGTTCGGTACGACTTCACGGACCGGTTCAGCAGTCACGACGCGTGGGAAGCGTTGTGCGCCGTGCCATCGAGCGCCGACATGCTGTCCACAATGGATAGTAGAATGATGGTCGACCCGCCTGACCTGATCGCGTTCGACTCGACGATGTGGATCGTCGGGCGGGCCGTGTCGAGCAAGTGGGGTCGGCCCTCGGTGCAGTTGTGTCCGTGTTTCGCGTCGAACGAACACTTCTCGCTGACCGCCAGGATGGCCGCGGTCGAGGACCCGTCCGAAGCGGACACCGATGACGACTACGATTTCATCGGCGCGCTGCGGCATTTCCTCACCGAGTTGGGCCTGCCCGATCCGAGCCCGGAAGGCCTGCTCGGCCGGGACGAGGAACGCAAAGTGGTGTTCCTGCCACGCGAATTCCAGTTCCACGGCGAGACGTTCGGCCCGACGCACGTATTCGCCGGCCCCGGCGTGGCCGTGGTGCGCGACGCGTGGACACCGCCGGCCAGCGGGCTGCCGGTGGTGCTGATCTCGCTCGGCACGTCGGAGGCGAACCGTCGGCCGGAGTTCTTCCGCGACTGTGCGCGGCTGTTCACCGGACAGCCGTGGCACGTGGTGATGACGCTCGGCGGTGGCGTGCGACCGGCCGAACTGGGACCACTGCCGGACAACATCGAGGCGCACCGGTTCGTGCCGCATCCGGCGGTGCTCCGGCACGCGAGCGCGTTCGTCACCGCGGCCGGCATGGGCAGCGTGCTTGAGGCGCTGCACTGCGGCACGCCGCTGGTGATGGTGCCACAACACAGCGAACAGAAGGTCAACGCGGAACGCGTCGTCGAACTCGGCCTCGGCCGAACCCTGCCAGGCAACGAGATCAACGCAACGGCCATTTACGAGGCAGTACAGGCAATCCACGACGACAAGCCGATGCGCCAGCGACTGTCGGCGATGCGCCACGCCATCCACGAGGCCGGCGGCGCGACAACGGCCGCCGACGCCATCGAAACCTGGGCCATGGCCAAGGTCTAGCGGCGACCCGACAGAACGGCAGCGACCCTCGCCGCGCCACCGACATTCTGGCACCAAGCCAACGGCGCGACCACTACCGCCGATGCCAACGAAACCCGAGCAACGGCAAGGCTCGGCAACGACCCGACAGAACGCCTTCGATATCGTCGGCGACCTTCGGCGCGCCACCGGCATCCTGGCACCAAGCCAACGGCGCCACCCGCTGCCGCCGATGCCATCAAACCCGGGCAATGGCCTGGGTTCAGCGCTGACCCAACAGAACGCCTTCGATATCGTCGGCGCCTTTCGTCGCGCCGCCGGCATTCTGGATGTGCTGTCGCATCTCCCGCACGCCGACCTGGATCGCCGGGTCGTTGGCGATGTCGGTGACGGCCTGGTACAACGCGTCCGGTGTGAGTTCGGTCGGCACGAGCAGTTGGCCGAGGCGCAGGTCGACCACCCGTTTGGCGTTGGCCTCCTGTTCCTCGCTGAGCGGGATCGCGACCACCGGCAGTCCGAAGTGGAATGACTCCATCAGGCCGTTCATGCCCGCGCCGCTCACCAACGCGCTCGCCTGCGGCAGCACCGCCGCGTGCGGCAGCCACGAGTGCGCCTCGACGTTCGGCGGCAGCGGGCCGAGTTGGTCCGGGCGCATGTCCCGGCCAAGTGTCAGCACGACACGCCATGGCCGGCCATCGAATGCGGCGACGCACGTACGGAAATACGCCCGAATACCCTCGGTTGCCGTGCTCGCGGTGATCAGTACGATCGGCAGACCGTCAGTTGGCGGGGTCCACGCGTCGGGTGGGGCGTCGTCGTCGATGCAGGGCCCGATGAACGAGTACCGCTCACCGAAACCGTCGCCGCCGTACTGGAACGCCCTCGGGATGAACAGCACACTCAGCACCTCGTCGCCCTCGGCGAACGCGTCCGCCAGCGATTCCGGTGCCAGGCCGTGCTTCCGCGCCACCGCAGAGACCTCGGCCTCCAAAGTTTCCTTTCGTGCCGACAGAACCGGGTCAGTCGTGTCGACGCCGGCCATGGCCGGGTGGTGCGGGTCGTTGGTCGGGCCGCCGGGCAGGACGTTGTCCTCGTTGTACGCGAACACCGGATACATCCGGGCGATCGGCAGGTCCCAGTGTTTCGCCAGCACGCGCGCGGTGTACGGGTTGATCGTGTCGTGCACGAGCAGGTCCGGGCGGTCATCGGCGAAGTGTGTCGCGGCCGTGTCCAGTGGCGCGAAGCCTTCCGCGACAAGGTCGATGATCATGCCGGTCGCGTCCGCCGCCGTCCGCACGGCCTGGGTGCGCGCCGGGAACGTGGAGTGGTAGCGCAGCAGCGTGGCGCCGGTCGGCTCGGCCGCCCTGGCGTACGCGTCGGCCACCACGTACGTGACGCGGTGGCCGCGCCGGACCAGCTCGGCGACCAGCGGCAGGGACGGCTTGACGTGGCCGTAGCCCGCGAAGCTGAAGAACGCGACATGCCGACGCGACGAGCCCATGCCGATCATTGTCCGTTGCGACGACTAGGTGTCCCGCTAAAGGTCAGGTCGTCCAAACACGGCGACAGCGCCCGGTGGGTCGCCGGCAGGCGGGCCAGGTTCGCGCCGATGACCTCAGCGGTCCGGCGCGCTCCGTTGGCGATCGCGGCCAGCCGCCGTCGATCCACCACCGCGGCACCCACGGCGGCGACGATCTTCCCGGACGGCGTGCGCACCGGGGCCGCCACACAGGTCACCGTCGGCGAGATGTACTGGTGGTCGAACGCGATGCCCTGGTCGCACGCCCGCCCGACCAGCCGTGCCCACTCCGTCTCGGAATAGCACGCCGGCACCGGCAGCCCGCGCGCGCCTGCCGCGAACACCATGTCTCCCGCGCAGCCGTGCGGCAGCAGCGTCCCGGCGCGCACCGGGCGGTCCTGGTCGGATTCACCGTGGATGTAGCTGACGACAAGGCTTCGCCGCAGGGTGGCCGGCACGAGAACAGCCACGCTCGCCTCTCGGAACGCGGCCGCGTACTCCCGCAGGGCGAACCGGGATGCCGCGCGCAGCACCGGAATCGGCTCCGCCGCCTGTTCCTAAGTGGAACATGTGCGGCCCCATCCGATAGCGGCCGGCGCGCCGCTGCACGATACCGAGGCCCACCAACTGGTCCAGCAGCCGATGGGTCGTCGCCTTGGGCAGCCCGGCACCGGTGGCGAGCCGGGTCAGGCCGGCCTCCCCCATCCGCGCGAGCACCTCAAGCAGCGAGAACGCGCCCTCCAGCACACCCCGCCCGCCGGCCGTCTTGACCTCCATCGCCGTCTCCTCCCCGGTCCGCCCAGCAGACCCGCCCGTCCCCGGCCCGAACCTACGGGGAGCCGTTGTGCGGCTTGTTCAGACGAATTCAGAAACCGGTCAGACAAGTCCTCGGCCAGCGGCGACACCCTCACGTACCCCCGGTTGCCGGTGCTGTTGCGCCGTGTGAGTCACGGTGCGACGGATTGTTAACATCGGGTATGCGAGTCTGCGTGGTGGGTGCCGGAGCGATCGGCGGTTTCATCGGCGGCCAGCTGGCCCGATCCGGTCAGCCCACGGCCGCGTTGGCGCGTGGGGCGACGCTCGCGGCATTGCGCACGCACGGCTGGCGTGTGGTGTCCGACGAAGGCGAGTTCACCGCGCCCGTGCGCGCGTCCGACAATGCGGCCGAGCTCGGCGTGCAGGACCTGGTGATTGTCGCCGTCAAAGCGCAGACAATGCCGTCTGTCATTGAATCGATCGGGCCGTTGATCGGCCCGGACACAATGGTATTGACGGCCATGAATGGCGTGCCGTGGTGGTTCTTCGACGGATTCGGCGGGCCGTGCGAAGGGCGGCATCTGGACAGTGTGGATCCGGCCGGTCGAATCGCCGCCGCGATACCGGTCCACCACGTCATCGGCGGCGTCGTGCACATGAACTGCGGCACGCTGGAACCGGGCCTGGTGCGGCACTACCGGGGTGCCGGGCTGATCGTCGGCGAGCCGGACGACAAGGACTCCGACCGCCTGCACACCGTGGCCGGCCTGTTGCGGGACGGCGGTTTCGACGTCACCACGTCGACGGCGATCCACCGGGACGTCTGGTACAAACTGTGGGGCAATCTCACCATCAACCCGGTGTCGGTCCTGACCGGCGCCACCGCGGACCGCATTCTCGACGACGAACTCGTCCGCGGATTCTGCCAGTCGGCGATGGTGGAGGCGCAACTGATCGGCGATGCGATCGGATGCCCGATCACGGAAAGCCCGGCTGACCGGAACAAGATCACCCGCAAGCTCGGCGCATTCCGGTCGTCAATGCTGATGGACGCCGAATCCGGGCGCGGTCTGGAACTGGACGCGCTGGTCGGCGCGGTACACGAAATCGGGGCCATCGTGGGTGTGCCGACGCCTGACGTCGACGCGTTGCTCGGCCTGACCCGGCTCAACGCGGCGGTGCGGGGGCTGGGTACCTGAGCACCCAGCCCCCACACGGTCCACAGTGGACGGCTAGCCGGCCGGCCGCCACATCGACCACAGCGGTGGCCCGTCCGGCAGCCGGAATTCGCCGGCGTCGGTGTAGCCGTGCCGCAGGTAGAGCCTGCGGGACCCGAGTGAGCTTGCCTCGAGGTAGGCCGGCATGTCCGCGTACCGCTCGTGGTGGTGGTTCAGCAACGCCGTGCCGACACCGGAACCCTGGTAACCGGGCCGCACCGCGAGAAATGCGAGGTGGTGGTGTGCCTCGCCATGCGGATGGTTCGCCTCGAACGTGGTGTCCAGCGCCCGGAACCGGTCGGCCCACTCGCCGCACGCCTTGTCCAGCCGCTCCTCGTAGTCGGCCGGCATCGGAATCGGTTCGACGACCGGGAACCAGACCGCGACCGCGCTGAGATCGTCAGCCAGGTTCACCATCCCGTACGTGAGCGCGTGCTCGGTCCAGATGAGCATGTCCCGTGCGAGCACGTCCCGGCGTTGGCCCGGATCGGCTACCAGCCAGGTGGCCGCGTCAAGAGCCTCGAATGCGTCACTGATGATGTCGGCGGCCAACTCCGCGTCATGAGGACCCGCGTCGACGATGCCCGGCAAGGTACTCACAGGATCGCCCCGGCCCGGTCGTCCAACAGCGAGGTACGGCTGGTGTCGGCGCCGACGCCGAGCCCGATCCGCTGGTAGACGCCCGGCCGGCGGGCCTTCAGGTACATGGCCCACAGCAGCGCACCGACCGCGACCACGAGGAAGCCGACCAGGAACAGCCACCGCGCGGGCGAAGTCGGGTCAACGCCGAGCAGCGTCGCGAAGTTGACCACCGACAACCACACCGCGGCCACCAGCGCGACCAGCGCGATGCTCGGCGCGATCACGGCCCGCCACGGGGTTTCGCCGCCGTTGCGCCGGAAGTAGCCGATCACCGCGGCACTCGTCACGGCGAGCAGCACCAGCACGCCGAAGCCGCCGGTGGTGCCAAGCCAGAAGAACAGGTTCACCAGCGGGTCGAGGCCGGCCTTGGCGTAGGCGAGGATCACGACGAGGCCGACGATGGTCTGCGTCAGCGATCCCCACAGCGGCGCGCCGGTGCGCGGCAGGGTCCGCCCGAATGCCGAGGGCAGGACACCCTCACGGCCCAGCGAGAACACGTAGCGCGACGCCGAGGCGTGGTACGAGATCATCGCCGCGACGACGGACGTGAGCAGCAGCACGTGCCCGATGGTCGACCACGCGGAGCCGAGTGTGGTGGCGGCCAGCATGAACACCATCTCGGCGCCGTCCTTGCCGGCGACGGCCACGACGTGGTCCGGGCCGGTGACCACGGACTGCGCCCACGAGGAAAGGCAGTACAGGACGGCGATCAGGCCGATGCAGAGGTACGTCGCCTTGGGCACGGTGCGGTGCTTGTCACGCGCCTCCTCGGAGTAGAACGCGGCCGACTCGAAGCCGACGAACCCGGTCACGGCGATGACCAGCAGCGCGCCCCACCCGGAGACGAACAGGTGGCTCGGCGAGAACGTGGTGAACGTGAGCTGGCCACCGGCCGGGTGCGACACGAACGCCACGAAGTACACGAGGATCACCAACACCTCGGCCACCATCAGCACGCCGAGCACCGAGCCGTTGAACTCGATCTGCGCCAGACCGAGGATCGCCACCAGGCCCCATGCGATCAGGCTGTACCCCCACCACGCCCAGTTCAGGCCGAGCCAGCTGTTGAGCAGGGGTGCGCCGACCGCGCCGAAGATCCCGTACAGGCCAACCTGCAGCAGGTTGTAGCTGGCCATCGCGATCCATGCGGCCATGACGCCCACGGGCCGGCCTACGCCTTGTGCGATGTAGGCGTAGAACGCGCCCGCGTTGGAGATACGCCTGCTCATCGCGTTGTAGCCGACGCAGAACACGACCAGCACCACACCCAGCAGCACGAAAGCCAACGGAAGGCCGACGATGCCGGTCACCGCGTAGCCGGTGGGGATGACGCCGGCGACCACGGTGAGGGTGGCCGCGGCGCTGAGTGCGAACTGTGCGATCCGTGGGGCGCCGAGCTTGTCCTGTGCTAACGCCGCCGCCACGTTGCTCGCGGACGGGGATGGGTTGCCCATCAGTACTCCAATGCGGGGAAGGGATCGGATAACTGGGCGGAGAAACCGGATTCAGCGACGGCGGTTCACTGCTGCGATGCCGACCGCCGCCTTCGTCTCGACGAGCAGGCACCACAGGGGTCTTGGCAGCCTGTCCACTTCGGCACGCAGATGCTGCCGGCCGGCGGCATCGATGTCCTGCAACATGAATCGGTCCAGCCCGGTCGCCGCCGCCAGCCCCACCAGCAGCGCGTCGGGCAGATCTATCGGGAGTCCCCGCACGGCCATGCCCGTCACCCGGACCGAGGGGAACATCGCGTCGTTGGCATCCATCGGTGGATGCAGGGTCGACTTGCGCCACACCGGACCGGTGATCACCGGACGCACCACGCGGGCACGCACCAGTCGTTCGGCGACCCGTTGGCCGGCGGATCGACCCAGGTACTGCAGCCAGGTCGAAATGGACGTGATGGCGGGCTCGCCCATCAGTTGGTCCAGCACGGCGTGCGCGGTCGCATCCGGCGGCGGGTCCGGATTGACCACGGTCAGTTCCAACTGTTGTGGGTCGACCTTGATCCGACGGTGCATGGCCAGTTCCGCCAGCAACGCGCCCGCAAGCCCCAACGCGAGGGCGGGGGTATTCAGGCGCGGCCGGCCGTCATAGTCACGGTGGGCGGACAGATAGAACTCGTCGGCGAGCCACAATGGGGAGGCGGGTCTCATCATCTCCGATTACATGCGAAAGTCGGCGAGCAGCAGCCGGCCCGGCGAGGGCCGGATGCCGCCCGAAAGTTTGGTGGTGGACCGACCCCCGAACACGACCGGTGGTTGGACGCTCGCACGAGGTATTTACACGACCTTCGGCACCATGTCCACCGATTGGGGCTCATTGCGCCGAACGTTGCCAAACTGTCCGCCTGTTGGATACCCGGCATTACCACGGTCGCCGGAGCAGCCGCAATAGCATGCACGCACATCCTGCACATTGCACGGTGCGGCCCACTTAGGTGTTAATAAGTTAGCGCCGAAGATCATCCAATCGCGGTAAAAACTGTCAGATCCGTACGCCTTGTGGTGTTCAATTAATTGAGTCGTCGACAGCCAGGCGTCAATGCTCCATTCGAGTGATCTTAGGCTATCGATTGCGGTAACAGGCCGTTGCGATAGGTTGCCGGCATGACCGAACAGACGGCGCGACCCGTCGACATCTACACCGACGGCGCGTGCAGCGGCAACCCGGGCCCTGGCGGCTGGGGAGCCCTGCTCAGCTACGGCAACCACGTGCGGGAGTTGTGCGGCGGCGACGGTCCAACCACGACGAACAACCGGATGGAGATGACGGCGGCCATCGAGGCGTTGGAGAGCCTGACTCGGCCGTCGAGGGTCCGGCTGCACACCGACAGCACCTACTTGCGGAACGGGATCACGAGTTGGCTGGCCGGCTGGCAGCGCAACGGATGGCGGACGAAGGACCGCAAACCGGTGAAGAACGCCGACCTGTGGCAGCGGTTGGCGATCGCGGTGCAACGGCACGACATCGAATGGTTCTGGGTCAAGGGGCATGCCGGGAATCCGGGCAATGAGCGGGCCGACGCACTGGCGAACCGGGGCATGGCGGAGGCCCGTCGTCAACGCGAACAGTCTTCGGATTCCGCGACCACAACGACGAACTCGGTCGCGCGGTGACCAATTGGTTGTCCACGGTGGGCCGTTGATCTCTCGCCGTGGGTCGTTTGCCGGATTCGTTTGCCGGATTCGTTTGGAATGCATTGATCGGTCACGATGGCGGTCATATGAGGATTCGAATTCTCGCAGCTCTGGCAGTGACGGCCTGTGTGGCGGCGTCCGGGCGGTGGCGATCGTGCCGACCGCCGCGACGGCGGACATGGCCGGCCCGCAGATCATCGCCGATCTGAATGGTGACGGATTGCTGGATCACGCGACTCTCGGCCAGGTGGGAACCACCAACATGTGCACGGTGACCGTGCAGGACGGACTGCCGGGTGGTGGTTTCGGGCCGGCTGTCGTGCACACGTACATGTCGGCTGAGAAGGGCGGACCGTTCTGCCCCAACATTGGCTCCGCGATCAAGCTGGGCAAGGAGAAACTGCCCGACCTGGCGACCGGGTTCAGCTTCGGTTTCGAGGACATCGTCGTACTGCACAAGTTCAAGCCGTCCGCGGTGTTCACCGGCGTCGAACAACCGGACTTCATGCCAGGGCTCGACGCTGGCGACGTTCAACGGCACCGCGGCCGGCACGCTGGTGCGCGGTGGGATCAGTGCCTGCCAGACCGGGATCAATCCGCAGTACGCGCTCGCTGATTTCAATGGTGACGGTGGCCAGGACATTCTGTTGTCGGAGACGTGTCCGTTCAGCCGAACTCCGGTGCAGGCCGTGGTGTTGTTCGGCAACGGGCAGGCGGAGCAGGTGTTGGCCAGTTCGTCGAGCACGATGGTGCACTACACGGTGTTCGTGATCGATCTGGACGGTAATCAGGTGCCGGATGTCGGGCTGATCACCACGCAGACGAATGTCGCCACTACGATTCGGTATTTCCACAATGACGGTACCGGTGCGTTCACCGAGGTCGCCGGGCCTGGGTCGGGACCGGTCGCGTCGCACTGAC
>DATBCR010000303.1:0-2186 GCA_036270375.1 Pseudonocardiaceae bacterium
AGCCACACTCGCCAGATCCTGGCCGGCAACGAACGCGCCACCGTCGTGCGCGGCGACCTGCGCCATCCGTCCCAGATCCTGGCCGCGCACGAACTGCGCGGGATGTTGGACTTCGACCGGCCGATCGCGCTGATGTTGGTCAACATTCTGCACTTCATCTCCGACGACGACGATCCGCTCGGCATCATCCGGCAGTTCCACGACGAGCTGGTGCCCGGCAGTCACCTGGTGATCGCCCATGGCAGCCGGGACACCGAAGGCATGCCGAACGAGAACCTGCATTCGGCGCGCGTCGTGTACGAACAGGCCGTGGCGCGGACGTCGCTGCGGTCCCGACCCGAGGTGATGGGCCTGTTCGCCGGCTGGGACCTGGTCTATCCCGGTGTGGTGTGGGTGCCGCAGTGGCGACCGGCGGACTCGACCGCGGTCGACGAACCGGTGCCGCCGCACGCCGGTTACGCGGGCGTCGCCCGCCGGCTGTGACGGAGTCACTACGCCAGATGGGTGAACGGGTTCCACGTCCGGTCACCCCGGCCCACGGGTACCGGCCGGTGTTCTACATTCGGACCGTGACGGTCACCCCTGCGCCCGTAGTCGAACTGCTGCTCGACGGCACGGTCACCGAGGACGAAGAACGGGACGTCATCGCGCTGTTCACGCCGTTGGGCTACGCCGGCCAGGTCCGCAGACAGCCACCGCGCCGCGGCCCGGACGACCTGGCGTGGCTGGTGCTGGCCGCCCTGCCGCTGCAGGCGTTCCTCAAGGGCCTCGGCGGCGACATCGGCACGGACGCCTACGCGGCGCTGAAGAAGCTGGTCAGCCGGTTGAACCACCGGAGCACGCCGGTCAAGGCCGCGCCGCTGGTGCTGGCCGACCCGGACTCCGGCCTGCGCATCGTCCTGGACGCGGACCTGCCGGCCGACGCCTACCGGCAGCTGTGCGATCTCGATCTGGCGAAGTACCGGATCGGGCCGTTGCACTATGATCAGGCGCACGGCCGCTGGCGCTCCGAACTCGACGAGGCCGCGTCTTGACCGAGACGTCCGGCACCGGGGGGTAGGGGCATGTGGTCGGGTCTCGCGCTGCGCCGGATCACCACGGCCGTGACCGCCGCCGCGCGGCTGCTGGCCGACGGTGACACCGACGGTGCCGGTCGCGCCTACGCGAAGGCCCTTGCCAAGGCGCGCAAGCAGATCGGCCGGGCGCCGGCCGCCACCGGTCTGGCCGCCACCGCGCACATCGGCGTCGGCCGGGTGCACCTCGCGCGCCGCGACTTCGCCGCCGCGGATCCGGAATTCCTTGCCGCGCAACAACTCCAGCCGCACGAGTGGGCCGGCTACTACTGGGCGGGCTGTGCCGCCGCGCACCGGTCCGACTTCCACCGGGCCGACTGGTTCTTCACCACGGCGTTGGCCACCGGCCAGGCGCCGGCACGGACGTTCCAACAGCGTGGTTTCGCCCGGATCCGCCTTGGCCAGGTGGACGCGGCGGTCGCCGACCTGGACACGGCGGCCGCGCACCGCGCCCTCGACGACAACGCGCTCGTCGTGCTGGCCGCACTGCACCTGCACCGCAGGGACTGGGCCCGCGCGGAGGCCGCACTCATCGCGATACCCGACGATCGCCGGCAACCGGCCACCGACGGCATGCTCGGCAGCGCCCTGGAACGGCAGGGCAGGAACGAGGCCGCGATAGCCGCGTACGACCTGGCCGTGGCGAGTGGCGACCGGGCGCCCGCCGTGCTGTTCCACCAGGGTCTGGTCGCCTACCGGCTCGGCCGGTTCGCGGACAGCGCGCGGGCGTGGACCGAGCTGTGCCAACGGCATCCGCACGGCGCCAGTTATCGCCGGCTGGTGGCCCGCGCCGAGTACGCGGCGGCCCGGCAGCTGATCGACGCCGGCCGGTTCGGGGCGGCCCTGCCGAGGCTGGTCGCGGGGATCGACGCGCAGCCGGCCGGCACGCTGGACACCAGTTTCGCCCAACTGCACCGGTATGCCGCCGCCGAGGCCGCAGACGCGGGCGACCGGGACCGTGCGCGGTCGTTGCTCACCGCGGCCAGGGACGATCCGTGGGCACGGGACTTCCGCATCCTGCTCGACCGGCTGGACGGCAATACCCAGGCCGCGGAACGGGAGTGGAACCGGATCAACAGCGAGCAGGCCGCGAATCCGCGAACCCTGTTCGCA
>DATBCR010000304.1:0-2378 GCA_036270375.1 Pseudonocardiaceae bacterium
CTCGTCGTGCACATCGGCATGCACGATGGCCGTGCCGAGTGACGTGCACCGCTGCCCCGCCGTGCCGTAACCGCCGAACAGCGCGCCTTCCACGGCCAAGTCCAGGTCGGCGTCCGGCGTGACGACCATCGGGTTCTTGCCACCCAGTTCCAGGCACGGCGACTGGAGATGCCGGCCGCACAACTCCCCGATCGCGGCGCCGACCGCACTGGACCCGGTGAACCCGACCTTGTCCACCAACCCGGCCGCCAACGCCCGGCCGAGCCCGTCAAACGTGGTCTGCCCATCCGTGTAGACGAGGTTGAGCACGCCCGCCGGCACACCCGCCCGCCAGGCCAGTTCGCACACCGCCCGCGCGCTGGCCGCCGCGTACTCGGCCGGCTTCCACACCACCGCGTTCCCGCACAGCAGCGCCGGCACCAGATACCAGGCCGGCACCGCGACCGGAAAGTTGCCGGCGGTGATGATCACCGCCGTCCCGACCGGCACGCGGAAGGTGAACAACTGCTTGTCCGGCATCTCCGACGGCACCGTCTGGCCGTACAGCCGACGACCCTCGCCGAGGAACACATCGCACGTGTCCACGATCTCCTGGACCTCGCCACGCGCTTCCGGGGCCGGCTTGCCGATCTCCCGGGTCACCAGCGCGGACAACGCGTCGATGTTGGCTTCCACCAGCCGGCCGAGGTTCGCGATCACCCGGCCGCGGACGGGTGCCGGCACGTCTGCCCATGCCCGCTGCGCACGCCGTGCGGACTCGGCGGCCCGCACCAGGGTGTCCGCGTCGCCGAGCGCGACGGTCGCCACGTCGTCGGTGAGCCGGGCCGGGTTGCGGGACACGTAGTCGGTGCTGGATCCGGCGGCGTCGGCGCCGTCGATCACGGAGGTCAACCTGGTCATGGTTTCAACGTAGGGTGCGCGGGCCGACCGCACCACCAGGACATGACCATCACGAAGACGACGGCCGCAACGCGCGCACGATCGGATTCAGGTACAGGTCGACCATCCGCTGCCGCCCGGCCGGCGAATCGATGGGCAGCACGGTGTCCGGCGTGATCACCAGCGAAATCACCGTGCGTACCAACAACTCCGCGACACTGTCGATGTCCGACGGCGGCAGGTCGATCCGGCCGGCCGCGACCTGGGCCTTGATGTGCCCGGCGATCCACGACCGCGCCGCGATGATGAGCGTGCCGGCTTGCGTTGTCAGGTAGGGCAGGATGAGTTCCGGTTCGGTGCGCAGCAGGCGGTTGAGCAGCCGGTGGCCACGCAGGAACGTCAGGCAGAAGGTCAGTCCCTCCACCAGCCGGGCCTCCGGGGTGGTCTCGGTGGCGATGACCTCGTCGACAAGGGTCAGGAACCGGCGCAGTTCCCGCATCAGCAGCGCGTTGAGCAGTTGGTCCTTCTTCGGGAAGTACCGGTAGACGGTGACCCGGGAGACCCGGACCCTGCGGGCGACGTCGTCCATGGTGAAGCGGCGCAGGCCGAAGTCCTCTGCCTGTTCCAGTGCCGCGGCCAGGATCCGTTCCGCGGTCTGGTCGTCGGGCAGATCGGTGTCGATGGCCCTGCGGAGCAGATCGTCGTCCTGGGTACGCATCGCCACAGGTTACACGCTTTACATCTTGACATCACTTGTTACATCCGTAGTACTGTCGCACGATGGGCGAGACGCTGAGGGCTGGACACAGAGAACGCATGGCGCGGCGACTGCTGGCCGGCTCGGTGAAGCACTCGTACGACCCGGACATCGACATCGACTGGCAGGCCCCGCTCGTCGACGGCGCGTTCTTCAGCCCGCCAACCAGAATCACCGTCTACGGCACCGACCTGTGGCGCGAACTGAGCCACGGGCAGCGGGTGGAACTGTCCCGCCAGGAGATGGTGAACGCGCTCAGCGTCGGCATCTGGTTCGAGAACATCCTGAACCAACTGCTGCTCCGGTTGACCTACAACCAGGATCCGACCAAGCCGCACGTGCACTACGCGCTCACCGAACTGGCCGACGAGTGCCGGCACATGACCATGTTCGGCCGGCTGATCGAGCGGATCGGCGCCCGCCCGTACCGGCAGGGTTTCGTCCTGCGCAACTTCGGCCGCGTGCTGCCGTTCGTGCTGCGCGGGCCGTCGATCTGGGTGGCCGCGCTGATCGGCGAGGAGATCTTCGACGTGGCGCAGCGCGCGACCATGCACGACCCGCAGCTACAACCGTTGGTACGCCAGGTGATGCGCATCCACGTCACCGAGGAGGCACGGCACATCCGCTTCGCCCGCGACGACCTGACGCGACGACTGGCCACCGCGTCCTGGCGGCAGCGCGCGCTGTGCCGGCTCACCGCGGGCATCGGCGCGGTGCTGCTGCGGACCGTACTGGCCCGCCC
>DATBCR010000305.1:0-6329 GCA_036270375.1 Pseudonocardiaceae bacterium
GTCGGGGTCGCCTGGCCGGCGGCGGCGGCCGGGCCGGTCAGGCCGACGGCCGTCGTCACGGCCAGGGCTGCCGCGGTCACTGCGGTGGCCAGGGAACGAGGTGTCGATAACACGCCAACTCCATTCATATATATGAACAACAGACAGCTTTATGAACAGATGCTATATATGCGGCAGTGGCCGGACAACAGTTCGTTCGGCCCCAACCCGGCCGTGTGGCGTGCGCTGTCGTGCTCGCGGCTCGCCCGTCGTGCCATTCTGGCTGTTGGGAGCGAGTAAGACGGAAGGCAGGCGGGCGGGATGCCGGGGAGCAGGGTTGGTCGGCGGCTCGGGGTGGCGGCCGGGGTGGGGCTGCTCGGCGCGGTGGCCTGGGCGGTCCGGGACGTGCCGCTCGCGGTCGGTGCCCGGTCGGCCGGTGCGAGTGCCGAGCGGGTGCGCAGGTCACCGCAGTATCGGGACGGCGTGTTCCACAATGCCGCGCACACCACGACGCTGCCGCCCGGCGGCCTGCGCGAGACACTGCGTGAGCTGATCTTCGGCAAGCAGCGCCGGCATCCGTCCACCGCGGTACCGCTGGTGACCCGGCGGGCCGAGCCGACCACCGCCGGCCTGCACGTCACGTGGTACGGGCATTCGTCGGCGCTGGTCGAACTGGACGGTGCCCGGGTGCTGTTCGACCCGGTGTGGGGTGAGCGCGTCTCGCCGTCCGTGCTGGTCGGGCCTCGGCGGCTGCATCCGGTGCCGGTGCGGTTGGACGAACTGCCGGCGCTCGACGCGATCGTCATCTCGCACGACCACTACGACCATCTCGACCTGCCGAGTGCTCAGACGCTGCTGCGTACCCAGACGGCGCCGTTCGTCGTCCCGCTCGGCGTCGGCGCGCATCTGCGGCGTTGGCGGGTGCCCGCGCAGCGGATCATCGAGCTGGACTGGTGGGAGAGCGCGGATCTGGCCGGCCTACGCCTTGTCGCGACGCCCGCCCAGCACTTCTCGGGGCGACTGTTCCGCCGCGACGGTACACTGTGGACATCGTGGGCGGTGCTCGGGCCGACCCGGAAAGCCTTCTACACCGGCGATTCCGGCTACTTCGACGGCTACGCCGAGATCGGCGAACGATACGGCCCGTTCGACGTGTCGCTCGTGCAGATCGGCGCGTACGGCCCCGGCTGGCCGGACATCCACATGACGCCCGAGGAGGGCGTCGCCGCGCATCTCGATGTCCGCGCCGATCTGCTGATCCCGGTGCACTGGGCCACTTTCAACCTCGCCCTGCACGCCTGGACCGAGCCGGCCGACCGGGTCTGGCTGGAGAGCAAGGCTCGGGACGTCCGTCTCGCCGTCCCCCGGCCTGGCGAGCGAATCGACGTGGACGACGCACCGGCCGTGGACGGCTGGTGGCAGGCGCTTGGCTGACACTCGCGCCGCGTCGATCTGCGAATTGCGCAAAGATCTTGCGTGGTCTGCTCTATAGTTGCGCGCATGGCGCGAAGACTTGCGGAAGTTGCCAAGAAGGTGGGCGTCTCCGAGGCGACGGTCAGCCGGGTGCTCAATGGTAAGCCCGGCGTGTCCGAGGCTACTCGACAGGCCGTGCTCACGGCGCTCGACGTGCTCGGCTACGAGCGGCCGACTCAGCTGCGCGGTGACCGGGCGCGGCTTGTCGGGCTGGTGCTGCCCGAGCTGCAGAACCCCATCTTCCCGGCGTTTGCCGAGGTCGTGGGCGGTGCGCTCGCCCAGCACGGGCTGATCTCGGTGCTCTGCACACAGACCACCGGCGCGGTCAGCGAAGCCGACTATGTGGCGCTGCTGCTGCACCAGCAGGTGTCCGGCGTGGTGTTCTTCGGTGGCCGGTACGCCGAGGCCGAGTCGCCGCACGATCACTACGACCTGCTGACCGAGCGGAACCTGCCGACGGTCCTGCTCAACGCGGCCATCGACGACCTGGACTTTCCGCAGGTCAGCTGCGATGACGGGGTCGCGGTGCAACAAGCCATGGGTCATCTGATCGCACTGGGCCACGAACGGATCGGGCTGGTCCTCGGCCCGCCGGACCACGTGCCGTCGCGCCGCAAGCTGGCCGCCGCACGACAGCTCGCCGCGCAGGCGGGACTGCACCTGCCGGACGAGTTCGTCGAGCACACGCTGTTCTCGGTCGAGGGTGGGCAGGCCGCGGCGGCCCGGCTGCTGCCGCGCGGGGTGACCGGGATCGTGTGCGCGAGCGACCCGCTGGCACTGGGCTCGGTGCGCGCGGTCCGGCGGCGCGGGCTGTCCGTGCCGCGCGACGTGTCCGTGGTCGGCTATGACGACTCCTCCTTCATGAGCTGCGCCGATCCGCCGCTGACCACGGTCCGGCAGCCGATCGAGTCGATGGGGCAGGCGGCCGTCGAACTGCTCGTCAAGGAGATCGCCGGGGTCCGGGTCACGCACGCCGAGCTGCTGTTCGAGCCGGAACTCGTGGTGCGCGGCTCGACCGGGCCCGCGCCGGGCATGGTGCGCAGCCGGGTGATCGACCAGTCGGCGGTGCGCTGAGCCAGCGCCGAGCCAGCACCGAGTAGCACCGGGGACGGACGTGTCGCGTTCGTCCCCGGTGTCGTGCTGTGTCGGTGTCAACGGTTACTGTCGTTAAATTGCGAATTCTCATCGACATATTGCGTCGATCTGTCTAGCGTGGTTGAGTGCTCTCCATCACAGCAAGCCATCCACCTGGGTGCGCTGTCGGACACCGCACCACGCCCGGCTGACCCCAGTCCCCGAAAGGGTTCCCGCCGATGAGAACCGCCCGGATCCACAGGTTCGCCGCGCTGACGCTGGCCGCAGGCGCCACCGTCGCCGTCATGGCGGCCTGCAGTTCTTCGCCCAACTCGGACAACTCCGCGACCGGCAACGTGACCATCACGGTCAACTGCGAGCCGCCGACCAGTGACCCGATCGACCGGAAGAACTTCGTCGCGGACATCGCGATCTTCGAGAAGGCCAACCCGAACATCCACATCACGCCGAAGGACGAGTTCCCCTGCGACGACCCGAAGACGTTCGACGCCAAGCTGGCCGGCGGCCAGCAGGAGAACGTCTTCTACGTCTACTACACCGATGTCGCACACGTGGTCGCCAACGGCCAGGCCGCCGACATCAACGGCGACGTCAGCGGCGTCACCGGTCTCGGCGACATCCAGCAGTCGACGCTCGATGTCTTCAAGGGCCCCAACGGCCACCTGTACGGCCTGCCCAAGACCAACTACTCGATGGGCCTGCTCTACAACCTGGCGCTGTTCACCCAGGCCGGCCTCGACCCGAACAAGCCGCCGACCACCTGGGACGAGGTCCGCGCGGACGCCAAGAAGATCACGGCACTCGGCAACGGGACCGTCGGGTTCGCCGACTACAGCGCGAGCAACCAGGGCGGCTGGCACTTCACCGCCGAGCTGTACTCGCAGGGCGGGAGCATGGTCACGCCGGACGGCAAGCAGGCCGCTTTCAACAGCCCGCAGGGCAAGGCCGTGCTGACCAACCTGCAGCAGATGCGCTGGACCGACAACAGCATGGGCAGCAAGCAGTTGCTCACCATCCCGGACGTGCAGGCGATGATGGGCGCCGGCAAGCTCGGGATGTACCTCGCGGCGCCGGACAACCTGCCGACGCTCGTCAAGCAGTACCAGGCGTCCTATGACAACCTGAGCATCACCGCCATGCCCGGTGACCACGCCACCCTGCTCGGCGGCGACGGCTACATGTTCAACGTCAAGGACACCCCGGCGCAGATCAAGGCCGGCCTCAAGTGGCTGCAGTTCGAGAACCTGACCCCGGGCGCGGGCCAGTTCAACTACCAGCGGGCGGCGGCCGCGGGTGCACCGGTCGGCCTGCCGGAGCCGGACCTGTGGACGGGTGCCACGGCGACCGCGGACAACCAGGCGAAAGCCAAGTACGCCAACGTTCCCGCGCAGAACTACCAGCTGTTCGAGAACGCCATGAAGACCAAGCAGGGCAAGATCGAACCGCCGGCGGCGCAGGAGATCTACTCGGTGCTCGACGGCGTGATGTCGGCCGTGCTGACGAACCAGGGCGCGAACATCGACCAGCTTCTCTCGGACGCGTCCAACAAGGCGAACTCGTTGCTGGCCAACCAGTAGCGCGAGTCCGGCCAGAACACAGCGTGGCGAGAGGTTGAGGACCATGGTCGTCGCGACCGAGGCGGGCCTGCGGGATGCCACTGTGGTGGCATCGGGCGGGGCCAACCGAGGCGTCCGGCGGCGGCGCCGGCGGGCGGGCACCAATCTGGCCGCGTACGGCCTGCTCGCCGGTGGTGTGCTGTGCTTCGCGCTGTTCTCGTGGTATCCGACGGTGCGGGCGTTCCTGCTCGCGTTCCAGCACACGAACTTCGTCGGCTCCTCCCGGTGGGTGGGGTGGGCGAACTTCCACCGGCTGTTCGCCGATCCGGAGTTCGTGGCGGCCTGGCGGAACTCGTTCGAGTTCACCGGGGTCGCGCTGGTGCTCGGGTTCGGCGTGCCGTTCGTGATGGCCGTGGTCCTCAACGAGCTTCGTCATCTCAAAACCGTTTTCCGGCTGCTGGTGTACTTGCCGGTGATGATTCCGCCAGCGGTCACCGCGATTCTCTGGAAGTGGTTCTACGACCCTGGCAACGGCATCTTCAACCAGGCGCTGGGATTCCTGCACCTGCCGACGTCGGCGTGGACCAACTCGACGCACACCGCGATCGTTTCACTGGTGTTGGTGGCCACCTGGGCGAACCTGGGTGGCACCACACTGATCTACCTCGCGGCGCTGCAGAACATTCCGTCCGAGCTGTACGAAGCGGCGGAACTGGACGGGGCGAACATTCTGCAGCGGGTGCGGCACGTGACGATCCCGCAGACCCGTTACGTGATGCTTCTGTTGCTGCTACTGCAGATCATCGCCACGATGCAGGAGTTCACGACACCGTTCATCATGACCGGTGGCGGCCCGCAGGACGCGACCGTCACCGTGCTGTACCTGATCTACAAGTACGCGTTCGTCTATTTCGACTACGGCGGCGCGTGCGCACTGAGCATCATGCTGTTCATCTTCCTCGGCGTTTTCGCCGCCCTGTACCTGAGACTCACGCGCAACTCCGACTGAGCGGTGGTGACGAGTAGAATGGCGTCCGGGACCCTTGCCGACCGCGGTGTCCGCTCACTCGCGTCGCCGATGTCGCTGCGTTCGGTGCGCGGCCGGACCGTCTACTGGATCGTGTTCGGCGGCATGCTGATCGCGTTCCTGATCGCGTTCCTGTTCCCGATCTACTGGATGATCACCGGCGCGATGAAGTCGACACCCGAACTGGTCAGCAATCCGCCGACCGTCGTGCCGCACCAGTGGCATCCCGGCAACTACGCCACCGCGTGGTCGGAGATGGACCTCGGTCAGTACCTCACCAACACCGTCGTGCAGGCGGGCGGGGCGTGGCTGCTGCAGATCGTTCTGTGCACGGCGGCCGCGTACGCGTTGTCCAAGCTGAAGCCGATCTTCGGCCAGATCATCCTCGGCGGCATCCTGGCCACCCTGATGGTGCCGACGCAGGCCCTCGTCGTGCCGAAGTACCTGACCGCGCTTGACGTGCCGTTCGTGCACGCCAACCTGCTCAACTCGCCGCTCGCGGTCTGGCTGCCGGCCGCCGCGAACGCGTTCAATCTCTACCTGCTCAAGCGGTTCTTCGATCAGATCCCCAACGACCTGATGGAATCCGCGGGGCTGGACGGTGCCGGTCCACTTCGGACACTCTGGTACATCGTGCTGCCGATGGCCCGCCCGGTGCTCGGCGTGGTGTCGATCTTCGCGGTGGTCGCGGTGTGGCAGGACTTCCTGTGGCCGCTGCTGGTGTTCACCGACGGCACCAAACAGCCGATCACGGTCGGCGTCGAACAACTCGCGGCCAACCTGCCGCTGAACGTGACGCTCGCGGCACTCGTCCTGGCCAGCGCGCCGCTCGTCGCGGTGTTCCTGGTGTTCCAGCGACACATCATCGCCGGCCTGAGCGCCGGCAGCATCAAGGGCTGATCCGCCAGGACGATCAGCGTTCACCCAACCCCGTCCGACGTCCCGAAAGGACTCGCCGTGACCGACGAACTCACCGACCGCTGGTGGCGTAGCGCCGTCATCTACGAGGTCTACGTGCGCAGTTTCGCGGACGGGAACGGTGACGGAATCGGCGATCTGGACGGTGTCCGGGCACGCCTGCGCTACCTCGCCGACCTCGGGATCGACGCGCTGTGGTTCACCCCGTGGTTCCCGTCGCCGATGGCCGATGGCGGCTACGACGTCGCCGACTACCGTGACGTGGCACCGATGTTCGGCAC
>DATBCR010000306.1:0-14491 GCA_036270375.1 Pseudonocardiaceae bacterium
AAGGCGGAAGTGCTCGGGCCGGTGGAGTTGGCCGCCCGCTACGGGTTGCCGGTCGAGGGCGCGGGCGGGGCGTACGCGGACATGGCGCTGCTGCGCGGCGACCCGTCCGACGGGCTGCCCGGCGTGGCCGGCATCGGCGAGAAGACGGCGGCGAAACTCCTCACCGACTTCGGCTCCCTCACCGCACTTCTTGAGGCGACCGTGGCCGGTGACACGCGGGTGCCGCCGAAGATCGTGGCCAGGCTCACCGACGCGGCCGACTACCTGACCCGGGCACCCGGCGTGGTGCGGGTGGTCACGGACGCGCCGGTCGAGTTCTCCGGCCCGGACCCGGTGCCCGGCCGGCCCGCCGACCCGGCGAAGCTGGCGGAACTGGCCGAGCAGTGGGGCATCGACTCGTCCGTCCGCCGCCTTACCGACGCCATGGCGGCCAACAAACGCTGACAGTGCAACCATTCCGCGGTCCCGTGCCGTCCTACCGCGTGTATCGCCGTGTGCTGTGCTGGTTCGCCGTTCTGCTCGTCGCGGTCGTCGGTTGCGGGTCACCGTCGCATCCGGCGCCGTGGGTGGTGGCCCACAAGTCGGGAGTCGTCGTGATCAAGATCGGTTGGCGGGGCGGGTTCGCCGGGGTGGGCCGGCCCGATCTCCCGCTGCTCGCGCTCTACGGCGACGGCATGCTGATCACACCCGCACCGGGGTCCGGGCCGCTTCTGTTGGCGCGTCAGAGTTCCGTGGACGAACGGACCGTCATGAAGGTCTACCAGGATGCCGACAGCGCCGGCATGGACACGCCGTACGACGACCGAAACCAGGTCCAGATCCCGGACGGCGCGGTGCTCACCATCACCGTCAACGGAGTCGTGAGCCGATTCGTCCAGCCCAGCGCCAGCGACCCCGGCCGACGTGGCATGGCCGCACGATTCGTCGAAGCCCAGCAGGCACTGGCGAACGCCACCGGGGCGCCCTACCAACCCGAGCGGTTCGCGGTGGTCGCCACGGCGATCGAGCCGGCCGGGCGGCCCGTCACGCCGTGGCCGCTCGGCGCGCTCGGCACGGGTATCGCCGTGGACAACGGCATCTGCGTCACGCTGCCCGCCGACCAGGTCGAACCCGTTGCGGCGACAGCAAACCAGAGCACGTTGTGGTCCAGCGGCGGGCGGACCTACCGCGTGTACTTCCGCCCGTTGCTGCCGGATGAGCTGGACTGCACGGCCATCCGGTAGGTGTCAGAAGTAGCTGCCGCACCACGGTGATTCGGCGATCGCGAACAGCCGGTCGGCCACCGACACCGCGTCCGCCTTCTCGGCGGTGAGCCGGCCCGTGGCGGCCAGCGCGGACGGTGCGATGTCGCCGAGGTACAGCGCGCCGAGATCGGCGACGTCCAGCAGCAGCTCGGCCGGCTCGCCGACCGGGACGGCCGGGCCGTCACCGAGCCGGTAGCGGCCGGAGTTGGCCGGCAGCAACGCATCCCGCACCTCGATCACGACCGACCCGGCATCCCTGGACAGCTCGCCGTACGAGCGGGCGGCCAGTGCCGATGGCACGTCCACCAGCCGCAGCCAGGTCTCGTCGTCGATCCCGAGCGTGTCCACCGCCCTGTTGTCGACGAACAGCTGCTCGACCGGCTCATCCAGCGGCCGCAGGTGCGCCTTCACGTCGTGCACGAGGTCCACGCTGAGCAGGAACCGCCACAGGCCGGCCCACGCGTCGGTCGTGAACGCCATGAAGTCCTCGACGTGCAGCACCGAACGCGGGTTCGGCTGTTCCCAGTCGGCCCTCGTCACGGAGTACACGGCGAAACCGTCGTCGCCGTCCGGGCCGTGGTGCACCGCGAACACCACCGGTGACTTCGAGAACAACGAGGCGTAGAAGCGGGTCATGTCCCACCAGATACCGCTGCGGCTGACCCAACCCGGCCGTCCGGGCCCGAACCGCGCGTAGATCGCCGGCATCAGGTCCATCGCGTCGTCGATGGCGACGATGCGAACCCGCCCGCCGGTCGGCGCGCCGGGATGGCCGATCGCGCGGGCCCGGTTCACCCGGATGCTGCGGCCCCTCGTGGCCACGCCGTAACCGAAGCGGCCGTAGATGACGCCCTCGCTGGCGCGCAGCGTGGCGATCGGTTCGGCGAGACCGGTGAGCTGCGCCCGCATGAGGCTTGTCAGCACGCCACGGCGGGTGTGGTCGGAGCGCACCCCGACCCGGCTGACCATCGCCATCGGCAGCAGGGCACCGCCGGGCACCAGCAGCTCGCTCGCGAACGACGCGGTGGTGCCGACCTGCTCGTCACCGTGGAACGCGCTGTAGGTGCGCCCCGGTTCGTACGAGCCGACCAGGTTCGGCCAGTGCTCGTCGGACACCGGCTTCACCTGGAGTGAGCCATGGAAGACGTCATTGGCCGCGCGGTACCCGTCGGGTTCGACGACCCTGATGGCGTAGTCGTTCACGGGATCATCGTCGCCCAGACACCACCCGCCCGGCGACCGAATATCGCCGGGCACCAACCCGAACGGGTTACCTGGGCTGCGCGACCTCGTACTGGCCGTCCGCCGTCTTCACCGTCACCTGGACCGACTTCTGCTGGCCGTTGACGGTGACCGTGCAGGTGAACTGGTTGCCCACCTTGACCGCAGGGTCGGACGGGCAGCTCACGCTGGTCACGCTGATCTTGTAGTCGTCCTGCAGGATGCGCTTCACGCCGTCCTGCACGGACGTCGTGTCCAGCACCTTCGAGTTGAACCAGCCCGGCCACACGAATCCCAGCACGGCTGCGGCCGCCGCCAGCACCACGACCAGAACGACGACGGTCCAGATCAGCCCAGTGCGCCGGCGCGGCGGCGCTGCGCTTGGGTACTGGGACTGTTGTTGCGGCGTGCCGTAGCCGCCCTGGAACTGCTGGGTCGGCTGGCCGTACGGCTGTGGGTACTGCCCCTGCTGTTCGGGTGGCGGCTGGCCGTAGCCCGGCATGGGCTGCTGGCCGTAGCCGGGTTGCGGCTGCGGTTGCTGGCCGTAGCCCGGCTGGGGCTGCGGCGGCTGGCCGTAGCCCGGCTGCTGGGGATAGCCGCCCGGGTTCGGCCCCGCCGGTTGCTGCCCGTAGCCCGGCTGCCCCGGGAAACCACCCGGAGGTGAACTCGGGTTCGGGTACTGGCCGCCACCGTAGGTGGGCTGCTGGCCCCACCCCTGCGGGTCGTTCCCCCCAGGCGGGCCGTAGGGGCTGGTCATCGTTCGCCTCCGAACTGAAGGATCGGCAGTCCGATCGGTATTGCCGTCCGTACGCACCCGGGTCGATCCGGCCGGCCGGAAGACCCTACGCGGGGGATCAAACCACAGGTCGACCTCGAATCCCCACCGAGCCGGGCAACGGTGCGGCAGCTTTCCCGAACGGTGCAACGGTCACGTCGCTAGGTGCCCATCGCCACCACGCCACGGCGGATCGCGGCCACCGCCTTGGCCGCCGCGACCCCGACCGGGTCACCGCCGCCGACCACGTCGCGCACCTGGTCCAGCAGGTCGATCACCTGCCGGCACCACCGCACGAAGTCGCCGGCCAACAACTCCTGGCCGTTCGCCTCGGCCGCGATGAGCACCTTCTCCAGCGGTTCGCCGCGCGCCCACCGGTACACCGGCCACGCGAACCCGGCGTCCGGCTCCCTGGTCCGGTCCAGCCGGTGCCGCCGCTCGTCCTCCTCGATCCCGGCCCAGAGCCGCGCGGTCGCCTGCAGCACGTCGCCGACCCGGCCGGCCGGCACCCGTGCCTCGTCCGGCCCGTCCCGGCGTGCCTCGTAGACCAGTGCGGACACCACGGCGGCCAGCTCGGCCGGCTCGAGATCGCGCCACACCCCGTGTCGGATGCACTCGGCGGCCAGCAGGTCGGACTCGCTGTAGAGCCGGGCGAGCCGCCGGCCGTCCTCGGTGACGTCCTGCGGTTCGCCGTCCACATCCGCCGCGGTGAGGTAGCCGCGTTCGGCGAGCAGGCCCCGGATCCGGTCGAACGCGCGCGCAAGTGAGTGCGTCGTGGCGGCCATCTTCTGTTCGAGGCGGGCATTCTCGGCGGCGAGCTGGTGGTAGCGCTCGCCCCAGCGGGCGTGCTCCTCGACCTTCTCGCAGCCGTGGCACGGATGTGCGCGCAGCGCCCTGCGCAGTGTCGCCAGTTCCTGGTCGTCGGACGCGGTGGAGCGGCGGCGTTCCCGTCCGGGCGCGGCGATACCGGCGTTGCGCAGGCTCTCCGCCAGGTCTCGGCGGGACCGGGGCGAGCGCACGTCAACCTGTTTGGGCAGCCGGATCCGCCCCAACGTCTGTACCGGCGTCGGGAAGTCCGTCACCGACAGCCGGCCGGCCCAGCGGTCCTCGGTCACCACGAGCGGCCGCGGCTCGGTCAGCGGATCGAGGCCGGGGTCGATGACAACGGCCAGCCCTGGCCGGCGGCCGGACGGCACCGCGATCACGTCGCCCTTGCGCAGCCGTTCCAGCGACGCGGCCGCCTCCGCCCGACGGCTCGCGGTGTTCTGCCGGGCGAGGTATTTCTCCCGGTCGGCGACCTTGCGGCGAAGCGCCGCGTACTCGGTGAAGTCCCCGAGGTGGCACGCCATGGACTCGGCGTAGCCGGCAAGGGCATGCGCGTTGTGCTCGATCCGCCGCGCGAGTCCCACCACCGAGCGGTCCGCCTGGAACTGCGCGAAGGACTGTTCGAGCAGGTCACGCGCGGCCTCGGCGCCGAGCTGGTGCACAAGGTTGACGGCCATGTTGTAGCCGGGCCGGAACGACGACCGCAGCGGATACGTACGGGTGGACGCCAGCCCGGCCACCTGCTTCGGGTCGACACCTGGCTGCCACAACACGACGGCGTGGCCCTCGACGTCGATACCGCGCCGGCCGGCCCGGCCGGTGAGCTGCGTGTACTCGCCGGGCGTGAGGTCGACGTGCGCCTCGCCGTTGTACTTGACCAGCCGTTCCAGGACCACCGTGCGGGCCGGCATGTTGATGCCGAGCGCCAGCGTCTCGGTGGCGAACACGGCCTTCACGAGGCCGTTCACGAACAGCTCCTCGACGGTCTCCTTGAACGCCGGCAGCATCCCGGCGTGGTGGCCGGCGATGCCGCGCTCCAGCGCCTCCCGCCACTCCCAGTAGCCGAGCACCCGCAGGTCGGCGTCCGGCAGGCCGGCGGTGCGGCGGTCGATGATGGCCCGGATCGCGGCCACCTCGTCCTCGGTGGTCAGTCGTAGCCCCGCCCGTACGCACTGCTCGACCGCGGCCGTGCAGCCGGCCCGGCTGAACACGAACACGATGGCCGGCAACAGTTGCGCCGCCTCGAGTTTCTCGACCACCTCGACCCGCGATGTCGGCCGGAATCGCGGCGGGCCACCGCCGTTGCGGCCGCGGCCACGCTGCCACGGCGCCTGCAGCCGGCCGAGGTCCTCGGTGCGGCGCACCAGGTTCGGGTTGATCACGAGCTGACCGGTGGCGTGGCCCGGGCGGGCCTCGTCGGCGAACAGGTCCATCAGGCGGCCGCTGACCATCATGTGCTGCCACAGCGGCACCGGCCGGTGCTCGTCCACCACGACCGTGGTGTCACCGCGCACCTCGACCAGCCACTCGCCGAACTCCTCCGCGTTGCTGACGGTCGCGGACAGCCCGACCACCCGGACGCTCTCCGGCAGGTGCAGGATCACCTCCTCCCACACCGCGCCGCGGAACCGGTCGGCGAGGTAGTGCACCTCGTCCATCACCACGTAGCCGAGGCCGTCGAGGGTGGTCGAGCCGGCGTAGAGCATGTTGCGCAGCACCTCGGTGGTCATCACGACCACCGGAGCGTCACCGTTGATCGACGTGTCACCGGTGAGCAGGCCGACGTTCGCTGCGCCGTGCCGCGCGGTCAGGTCGGCGAACTTCTGGTTGGACAGCGCCTTGATCGGCGTGGTGTAGAAGCACTTCCGCCCTTCGGACAGCGCGAGGTGCACCGCGAACTCGCCGACCACGGTCTTGCCGGCACCGGTGGGGGCGCAGACGAGCACACCGTGGCCGGCCTCGAGCGCCTCACACGCGGTGCGCTGGAACGGATCGAGCTCGAACGGGACGACGGCGTCGAATGCGGTCAGTTCGGGATGGGCGGCACGCCGACGGGACGCCGAGTACGCGTCGGCCGGGGCACGCACTGGGCGATCAGCCACTGCTCCAGATTGTCACACCTGTCGGACAGCCCACCGCGCGACCTGCACCGACCAGCCGGCACCGGCGGCCATGCGGCACAATCGAGTCGTGGAGAAGTACAGCGAGGCCCCCCGCTGCCAGCCGTGCGACGGCAGGGCCGCGCTGAGCGAGGACGCGGCCACCCGGCTGGTCGGGGTGACCGGTGGGCTGCTGGTCAAGTACCTGTGCCCGGACGGCGACGCGTGGCACCTGATCAACCCCACCGCCGAGCGCGGCCGGACCGCGCGGTCCTAGCGGGCTTGGGCGGTTGAGGTGAGCCCGTCATCTGGTTTTCCGATGGTGGTGTCGAAAGAATGTCGGCATGACAAACGAGCCCGCGGTGGACCAGGAGAACGTGAGCGCCACCCTGACTGTCACCGTGCCCGCCGCGAAGGTGTTCGCGGTGCTGACGGACCCCGGAACCCATGTCGCGATCGATGGCACCGGCTGGGTCCAGGAAACCGTCGACCGGGCACCGCTGACCGAGACGGGGCAGATCTTCCGGATGGACATGTATCACGCCGGCCATCCCAACGGTGACTACCAGACGGTCAACAAGGTCGCGGTGCTCGACCCGCCGCGCGCCATCAGCTGGCTGACGGGGCAGGACAAGGGCGACGGCGACCTGGAGTTCGGCGGCTGGCTCTGGCGTTACGACCTGGTGCCGCTCGGTCCGTCCGAGACCGAGGTCACGCTCACCTACGACTGGTCGGCGGTGCCGCAGTACATCCGCGAGCGCGGCATCCGGTTCCCGCCCTTCGGCCCCGAACATCTCGCCAACTCGCTGCACCACCTGGCCGAGCTTGCCCGTATCTACGCACCAACCGCCAGCACGGAGACCGCGGCCGGGACGCACCGGACGGTCAGCGGTAGGCGGGCCTGGCGTTCGCCATCGGCGTAGGCGACCCAGTGGTTCTCACCGGACAGATGCACCGAACGGGCACGTAACGTACGCACCGCAGGGTGGTCCATGTGCTTGCCGGTGCGCAGCCGGGGCATGATCGCCACCAGGTCCCGCCGGGTCGCGGCGCCCACCACCGTGATGTCCAGCAGGCCGTCGTCCGGTCGGGCGTCCGGGCAGATCGGGATGCCGCCGCCGTAGTACGGCAGGTTGCCGAGCGACACCATGGTCGCGTCCAGCCGCACCGTGTCCGTATCGGTCTCCACCACCAGCGGATACGGCCGCATCCGGGCCAGTTCGGTCAGCACGGCCAGGTCGTAACGGCGTGGGCCGCGCGGCCAGCGCAGCCGGTTGGCCCGCTCGTTCACGGCCGAGTCGAACCCGGCGCACAGCACGGTGGCGAACCACGAACCGCCGGCCACCCGGCCCAGGTCGAGGGTCCTGGTGTGGCCGGTGCGCAGCGCGGCGGCGGTCGCGGCGGCAGCGGCCAGCGGCTCCCCCGGCACCGCGAGCGCCCGCGCCAAGTCGTTGCCGGTGCCGGCCGGCACCACCGCGAGCGCGGTGGCACTGTCCGCGCAGGCCTGTAACGCGACGTGCGCCATGCCGTCCCCGCCGAGCACGACCAGCACGTCGGCACCGGAGTCGACGGCGCTGCGGGCCAGCTTGGCACTGCCTTCCGCGGTTACGGCGACCAGGGTGTCCAGGCGGTCGACGGACTCCCGCAGGGTCGCGGCCACCCGGCCGGCCACTCTGGCCGCGGCGCCCATCCCCGCTGCCGGACTCACCAGCAGCGCAGCGATCACGGTGCGGTCACCGGGCGATCATCACGTGGCGTCGTCGTAACTGTGGTAGTCCGGGGCGATCGGCTCGGACGGCGTGATCGGGGACGCCTCGTCGTCGTCGAGGCCCTCGAAGCCGTCGTCCACCCGTTGCTGGGCCTTGCGCCGGTCGTGGATCCTGGCGATCTGCACGGCCACTTCCAGCAGGACCGTCAGGCCGCCGGCCAGTGCGGTCATCGAGATCGGGTCCTGGCCGGGGGTGGCGAACGCGGCGAACACGAACAGGCCGAAGATCATGCCCCGGCGCCAGCGCTTGAGCTTCTCGTACTTGACCATGCCGATCCGGTTGAGCATCACCACCAGCAGCGGCAGCTCGAAGCTCACCCCGAAGATGACCAGCAGGTTCAACATGAAGTTCACGTACGAGGTGGCGGCAAGGGCCGTGACGAACCCCGAGCCGCCGACGTTGGACAGCACCTTCAGCGCCTCGGGGATCACGAGGTACGCCATCAGCGCGCCGGCCGTGAACAGCACGACGGCCGACGTCACGAACGTGATCGCGAACTTGCGCTCCTTGCGGTACAGGCCGGGCGTGATGAACGCCCACACCTGGTACAGCCAGGCCGGACTCGTCAGCACGAACCCGGCCGCGACGCCCACCTTGAGCCGGATGATGAAACCCTCGAACGGCGACGTCTGCAGCAGCGCGCACGGCCGGCCGGCGAAGCTCACGCGCTGGGTGGCCGGCAGGGCACAGTACGGGTCGTTCATCAGCGTGCTGAGCGACGGCACCGGACCGACCCGGTACTCGAACCACAGGAAGCCGAGGATCGCGCCGGCCAGCACCGCGAGCGCCGCGAAGCCGACCCGCCTGCGCAGTTCGTAGAGATGTTCGATCAGCGTCATCGTGCCGTCGGGGTTGACCCGACGACTGCGCCGACGCCGCGCGTCCCGGCGCCCACCTGCCGGACGGAACGGGTTGTTCTCCACGAGTCAGTCCGTCCTCGTCAGCCGGTCAGCGCTGTTGGTCGCCCTGTACCGGGGCCTGGTCGGTGACGCTTGGCGCGACCGGCTGCTGCTGCGGCGCCACGTACGGCTGTGCGGGCGGGGCCGCGTACGGCTGCTGTGCCGGCGGCGGGGCGTACGGCTGCTGCGCGTAGGCCTGCTGGGGCGGCGGGGCGTACTGCTGGGGCGGCGCGAACGGCGCGGAGAGCTGCTGCGGCGGCGCCATCTGCTGGCCGTTGGCCTGGCCGTTCGCTGCGGCGTCGTCCTCGTGCAGGCCACGGGTCTCGGCCCGGAAGATACGCATGGACTTGCCGATACCGCGTGCCGCGTCCGGCAGCCGCTTGGCACCGAACAAGATAATGATCAGCACGGCGATGATCAGTATGTGCGGCCAGCCGAATCCGTTAAGCACGGTGGTCCTCCCGTTCGACGCTGCTGTTGATGGTACGCGGAGCGGACTGCGCCAATCCATTTCGAAGCAGATCGAGTTTCAGATTGGTCACCGCAACACCGAGCGCCGCCCGCCGTGCCCGCAGCATCCCAGTTCGATCGGTGAGGTAGTCGGTCAACCAACCACGCACTGCCCCGAACCGTACCACCGAGGCACGTAGCCGCAGGCCGAGGGCGGTGAGCAAGATCAACCCAAGGGCGACGAGACCGGACAGGAGTCCCACGAACAACACCATGACACCGTAGCCCGTTCACATTGCCGAGAAGTGATCAGCCCGTGCCAGCGCCTGTCGGGCGTATGACATCACGGCGTAGGCCAATTCGTCCGGTTGCTCCACCAACACCTCGCCGGCCTGAGCCAGGATCAGCCGCACCATCCACGACGTGTCCGAGTAGCGCATCCGCACCCGTGCCCGGCCGCCGTCGAGTTCGGTGAGTTCGTCGACCGGGTAGTACTCGGCGATCCAGCGGGCGTCCGGCTGCAGCACCAGGACGGCTTCGCGCTGGTCGGGCTCGGGACGGAACAGGCCCTCGGACACGTCGTGCGGCCGGGCGTGCGGCGGTGGCGCGGCCGGCTCGTCCAGCACGGCGACGTGGTCGATCCGGTCCAGCCGGAACAGCCGCACGTCCTCGGCCAGCCGGCACCAGGCCTCCAGGTAGCTGCGGCCCTCGACCAGCAGCATCCGCATCGGGTCCACCGTGCGGTCGGTGATCTCGTCGCGGGAGGCGGTGTAGTACCGGATCCGCAGTGCCCTTCGGGTGCCGAGTGCGCTCATCACGGCCTTGCGGGTGCGGCCGGTCGCCTCGCTCTCGCGCATGCTCAGGCCGACCACGACGCCCGCGGGTTGGGCCTGGCCGACCGCGGACTCGATCTTGGCCAGCGAGCGGCGCACGGCGTCGCTGTCCACCACCCCCGGGGTGTCCACCAGCGCACGCAGCGCCACGAGCAGCGCGGTGGCCTCGGCGGCGGTCAGGCGCAGTGGACGGCTCATGCCGGCGTCGTACGTGACGGTGATCGTCTCGCCCTCGAAGGACAGGTCGATCAGGTCGCCGGGGCCGTAGCCAGGCAACCCACACATCCACAGCAGTTCGAGGTCCTTGCGCAGCTGCTTCGGGGTCACGCCGAAGTCGGCCGCCGCCTCGTCCACCAGGATGCCCGGCCGGGCGATCAGGTACGGCACCAGGGCCAGCAGGCGGGGCAGCCGGTCGGCGGCGGTGTTGGCGGTGGCGTTCACGAGCGGCGGTCCTCTCCCCCGTCAGCGGCCCACGCCTGCGCGTCCAGCACGCCGAGCAGCCGTTCGCGGACGCTCTTGCGCAGCACGTCGGGTTCCAGGACCACGACGTCCCTGCCGTGCCCGGCGAGCCAGCCGGACGCGGACTCCGGGAAGTGCAGGTCGATGGTCACCTCGTCGCCGACCTCGCCGTCCAGTTCCCGCTCGCCGACGACGGTCGCCTGGCGCCGCACCCCGTTCGCGCGTCCCCGCGCCACCCAGAGCCGCGCGGTGGTGGTCGGGCGGGGTTCGGCCGGGCCGCCGAGCACGTATGCCATCAGGTTGATGCCGGACGGCCGCACCACGTCACCGGGCGGGCCGACCGAGGCCACCGCGCCGACCACCCGACTGAGGCGGAAACAGCGTGGCGCGTTGCGGTCCCGGTCCTGGCCGACCAGGTACCACCGGCCGCGCCAGGACACCACGCCCCACGGCTCGACGGTCCTGGTCATCGGGCCCTCGGCGGGCGCACGGCGGTAGCTGAACGAGACCGCCTGGCTGGCCTGCACGGCGGCCAGCAGCGGCCCGAACGCGGGTTCCGTCGCCCGCACCTTGGGTTCCACGGTGGGTGCGGCCACCTCGTCCACGTCGACGCCGGCCGCGCGCAGCTTCAGCAGCGCGCCCTGTGCCGCGCCGGTCAGTTCCGGTGAGTCCCACAGCCGGACCGCGAGCGCCACGGCGGCCGCCTCGTCGGGTTCGAGGTCGATCTCACCGAGTTCGTAGTCGCGGCGCGCGATCCGGTAGCCGTCGGTGGCGTCGAACGCCGAGTTGCGGCCGGTCTCCAGCGGCACGCCGAGGTCCCGCAGCTCGGCCTTGTCCCGTTCGAACATGCGGAAGAAGGCCTCGTCGGTCGGTGCGTCGGCGTAGCCGGGCACGATGCCCCGTATCCGCTCGGCGGTCAGGTAGGACCGGGTGGACAGCAGGCACAACACGAGATTGACAAGACGCTCCGCGCGTGCGGTGGACACGTCCCGCACCCTAACGCCGACGGGCCGGTTCGGGCATTCGGACCTGCCGATTCGACTGGTCCGCTTTCATCTGGTCCAACTTGACTTGGATACCCCTACCGGGTATCAATAGTTCGGCTGATACCCGGTAGGGGTATGGAGGGGAACGAGATGGCACACGTGACGGCCGCGCTCACCATGATCGGCTCGATGACCTGGGAGATCCTCTGGGCGCTCATCCTGGGGTTCGCGCTGTCCGCGATCGTGCAGGCGGTGGTGCGGCGGTCCACCGTGGTCCGGCTGCTCGGCGACGACCGGCCGCGCAGCATCGCCGTCGCCACCGGACTGGGTATCGCGTCGTCGTCGTGTTCGTACGCGGCCGTCGCGCTGGCCAGATCTCTGTTCCGTAAAGGGGCGAACTTCACCGCCGCGACGGCGTTCGAGATCGCGTCGACGAACCTCGTGGTGGAACTCGGCGTGATCCTCGCGCTGCTGATGGGCTGGCAGTTCACGGTGGCCGAGTTCGTCGGCGGTCCGGTGATGATCGTGCTGCTGGCGTTGCTGTTCCGACTGGTGCTGTCGGACCGGTTGGTGGCCGGGGCGCGGGCGCAGGCCGAGCGTGGGCTGGCCGGGTCGATGGAGGGGCACGCCGCGATGGACATGTCGGCGCCGGGGACCGGGTCGTTCCGGCGTCGGCTCGTATCACCAAGCGGATTCACGGCGGTGTCGCACGTGTTCGTGATGGAGTGGGCGGCCATCCTGCGCGACCTGGTGATCGGGCTCGTGGTGGCCGGGGTGATCGCGGCGTGGGTGCCGGACTCGTTCTGGCAGGGCGCGTTCCTGACCGCACACCCGACCGCCGCTGCCGTGTGGGGGCCGTTGATCGGCCCGCTGGTCGCGGTGGTCAGCTTCGTGTGCTCGATCGGGAACGTGCCGCTCGCGGTGGTGCTGTGGACGGGTGGGATCAGCTTCGGCGGGGTGGTCGCGTTCATCTTCGCGGACCTGCTGATCCTGCCGATCCTGAACATCTACCGGCGGTACTACGGCACGCGGATGGCGCTGGTGCTCGCCGGCACGAGCTACGTCGCGATGGCGCTGGCCGGGTACTTGGTGGAGTTGCTGTTCGGCGGGCTGGGCCTGGTGCCGGACCGGGCCGCCGCGCACCTGCCGACGGGTGGCATCGGGTGGAACTACACGACGTGGCTGAACGTGGTGTTCCTGGTGGTGGCCGGTGTGCTGGTCACACGGTTCGTGCGGACCGGCGGCGTGCCGATGCTGCGGATGATGGGCGGCTCGCCCGATTGAGCGGGGGCGCCGCTTCCGCCGGAGGCCCTGGAGGTGGCCTCCGGTGGAAACGGATCGCTCAGCGACAGCGGCCGGGTCATGCGGCCCGACCGTGCGCCCGAACATGATCGCACAGGTGTTCGACGATCGCGCTGCGAGATTGGTCACCCGGATGTTGACACGCCACGATGATCACCCGAGCGTGTCGTGCCGACCGGTTCGGGTTGCGGGTGGGCCGCGATCCGGGTTCGTTGGGATCATGACGACCGTCGGTGCTCGTTGGTGTGTCGCGGTACTGGCGGCGATCGCGGTCGTGGTGCCGGCCGTCGCGACCGCCGCCGTCGCGCCGGGGATCGTCGGTGGCGACGTGGTGGACATCGCGGACGCGCCGTGGATGGTGGCGCTCGTGGACCAGCAGGGCCACCCGTTCTGCGACGGCGTGCTGATCGCGCCGGGCTCGGTCGTGACGGCGGCGCACTGCGTCGGCGGGCGGACCGCGGACGGGATACAGGTGCTCGGCGGGCGCACCGACCTCGGCCAGGTCACGCCGGGCGACACCGTCACCACGGTCGACTCGATCGCCGTCGAACCGGGTTTCCTTGCCGCACAACGGGGTGCGGACATCGCGGTGCTGACGTTGACGAACGACGTCCCGTACCGGCCGCTGCCGATAGCCGCCGACACGAGTTACCGGCCCGGCACGATGGGCACCGTGCTCGGCTGGGGCCGGCTCGGGCAGGCCGGCCCGGACACCACCGTGATGCACGGCGTGCGGGTGCCGATCGTGCCGGAAGCGACGTGCCGGAAGCTGTACGACACGTTCGTCACCGGCACCGCGTACGACCCGAACGCCATGTTCTGCGCCGGCTACCTGACCCCGCCCGGCCGAGACGCCTGCCAGGGCGATGGGGGTGGGCCACTGGTCGTCGACGGCAGGCTGGCCGGCATCGTGTCGTGGAGCATCGGCTGCGGCCACTACCCCAGCTTCTACACGAAGGTCACCACGTACCTCGGCTGACCGCGAACCTGGCTACCCGCAGCCGGAGGTGCCGCGCTGAATGACAGCAGCCAGCGGGCAGGTCCTGATCGTCGGGTAGTAGGGACCCATCACGGCCGAGGCCGCTGCGGGGTCGAAAGTCTTGGCGACGGTCCGCGGTGAGTAGTTGAAACCCTTGTTCACCAGCAGGTTGCGCAGCACAAGGAGGTAGATCTTGGCGCTGCTCGCGGTTTGGAAGGGCAGGAACGTCGCGCCGGGGATCGCGGAGATCTCGGCCCGCTGGCTTTCCGAGCCGATCACATACGTATAGGTCCCCGCCGCGTCAATGGTGGTCGACCCGTCGACCCGGCATCCGTAGTCAGTCTCGCCTCCGGGAAGCCGATTGATCACCGTGGGGATTTTGGCGACTCCGACGGCGACGCACATCGACCAGTAGCGCATGTCCTCGGTCGGCGTCGGCCACGGGGAAGGGTGATCGCCCGAGGCGAAGGTTGGCGCCTTCGCGGTCACCACGACGACATCGCTTGTCGCCGGGCGGGTGAAGTACGCCTCGACGTAGGAGGCGTCGGCGTTGGGAAGCAGCCCTATCCCGTCCGTGCTGGCCGCTGGTGTGAAGAAGGAATTCGGCGGCGGCCGAGTGGCCGCCGGGCTCGGCGTGGCGGCGGACGAGC
>DATBCR010000307.1:0-5588 GCA_036270375.1 Pseudonocardiaceae bacterium
GCCCGACAACTCGTCGACCGCGTACACGATCTCGATCGGCGCTGGAACTTACACCGAGACCGTCAGCATTCCGGCGAGCAAGCGCCACCTGACCCTGCTCGGCGCGACACGCAACGCCGCCGACGTCGTCATCGCGGGCTCGCACTACTCCGGCCAGATCAACCCGGCGACCGGCACCCCGTTCGGGACCGAGGGTTCCGCGACGGTGACGGTGCAGGCGAACGACTTCACCGCCGACTACCTCACCTTTGCAAACGTTTTCAACAAGAACGACTTTCCCGGCGTCACCAACACACAGGCGGTCGCCCTGTCGATGGAGGGCGACCGGCAGGTCTACGCGCACGACAGGTTCCACGGCCACCAGGACACCGTGCTGACGTGGCGCTCCACGACGTCGATCACGTTGCGCCAGTACGTCTTCAACTCCACTGTGGACGGTGACGTGGACTTCGTGTTCGGCGACGGCACGCTGGTGGTCGACCGCTCGACGATCAACGTGCTCAACGACGGCCAGTTCACCAGCGGCGCGCTGATCGCCCCGGCGACCTGGGGCTCGAACCCTCACGGCATCCTGATCACCGCCGCGACCGTGACCTCGTCGTTGGCCGCGGGCACAGTGAACCTCGGCCGGGCCTGGGAGCCCAGCAGTGGCATGGTTCCGCAGGCCGTCATCCGCGACACGGCGCTGCCCGCTGCGATCCACACGTCCGCGCCCTGGGTCGGCATCTCCAGCGCGACCTGGACACCGGGCCGCTACGGCGAGTTCGCCAACACCGGCCCGGGCGCGACCGTCAACGCCAACCGCCCCCAACTCAGCACGAGCACCGCGACGAACTTCACCGCCGCGAAGTACCTCGCCGGCACCGACGGCTGGAACCCGGTCGTGCCCTGATACCGCGACGGTGCGATCCTGAAGCCGCACGGCTGCTGTGAGCGTGAACATCGACGAGGCTCGGAACTTTCAGTGCGCATGAACAGTCCTGGTCTCGGTGATCGGCAACGCGTGGCGGACGCAACTGCCCTGCTCACACAGTGAATCGGATGGGCACCGAGCTTTGGTCGCAGCCCGGCGTTCGGCATACGGAACTGGCATGAGGTTTCGGTCCCGCGCCGATGTCTGCACACTGCACAGACGCCGGACCCGGTCCCGGTGCGCGCCGAGGACAAGCCACGGTGCCCGCTGGGTGTCCCGGGCTGTCTGCGACACAAGATGTTAGCGCTAACATGGAGGCTTGGATGCACGGTTCAAGGAAGCGGGCGGTGGTAGCCCTCGCCGTGTCAGCGGCCGTCGTCGGTGCCGGTGCGACGCTCGCGGCGGTGAGCGCTCACGCGGCCAGCACCGGCTGCTCGGTCGCCTACTCGGTCGGCACCCAGTGGCCGGGCGGATTCACCGCGAGCGTGACCCTCACCAACCTCGGCGATCCGGTGTCGGGTTGGACTGTGGGCTGGTCGTTCGGCGCCGGCCAGCAGATCACCCAGGCGTGGAACACCGCCGCCACGCAGAACGGGGCAACGGTCACCGCCACGAACCTGTCGTACAACGGTTCGCTGGCCACCGGTGGCAGTACCAACTTCGGATTCAACGGCTCGTGGAACAACAGCAGCAACCCCGTCCCGGCCGCCTTCACCATGAACGGTGTCACGTGCACCGGGGGCGTGGGCACGCCGCCGCCCACCACTACCACAACGCCGCCGCCCACCACCACGACGTCGCAGCCGCCGCCCCCCGGGCAGGGGACGTGTGACATCTACGCCGCCGGCGGCACACCGTGCGTCGCCGCGCACAGCACCACCCGTGCGTTGTTCGCCGCGTACAACGGTCCGCTGTACCAGGTCCGGCGCTCCTCGGACGGCGCGACCACCAACATCGGCGCGTTGAGCGCGGGTGGCAGCGCCAACGCCGCCGCGCAGGATTCGTTCTGTGCCAACACGACGTGCGTGATCACCGTCATCTTCGACCAGTCCGGTCGGGGCAACAACCTCACCGACGCGCCCGCGGGCGGCGCGGCCGGCGGCCCGGACAACCTCGCGACCGCGACCGCCGCGCCGACCACACTGGGCGGCCACAAGGTGTACGGGGTGTTCGTCGCGCCCGGCACCGGCTACCGCAACGACGCCACCAACGGCATCGCGACCGGCAGTGCGGCGCAGGGTGAGTACATGGTGGCCGCCGGTGGACATGTGAACAGCGGCTGCTGTTTCGACTACGGCAACGCCGAGTCCAACGCCCGCGACAACGGCAACGGCCACATGGGGGCCGTGTACTTCGGCCAGCTGTGCTGGTTCGGGTTCGTCGTACCGGGACAGTGCATCGGCTCCGGCCCGTGGGTGATGGCGGACCTGGAGAACGGCTTGTTCGCGGGCGCCAACGGCACCAACACCAACAACACCGGCCGCAGCACCGCGTTCGTCACGGGCATGGTCAAGATGAACTCCACCACCTACGCGATCAAGGACGCCGACGCGAACTCCGGCGGCCTCAAAACCGACTACAACGGCCCACTGCCGACCACAAGCGGCTACACGCCACTGCACCTTGAGGGCGGCATCATCCTGGGCATCGGCGGCGACAACAGCAAAGGCTCCGCCGGATCGTTCTTCGAAGGCGTAATGACGGCTGGCCTTCCGTCGGATGCGACCGACAATGCGGTGCAGGCCAACATCACCGCTGCCGGATACGGCCACTGACCGGTCCTGCCGTCGTCTGGCGATCAGCGGCGCGCAATTGCGCGCCGCTGATCGCCTCGACAAGACTCACCGCTTCTGGTAGGCCCGATGACAGGTTGCCGATGGAAATGAGGTGTTCCAATGCGTCGTCGGACCTTCCTGGCGGCCGCCGGGACAGCGGTGGTCGGATCAGCGCTGGGGCAACTCCCGGCGCATGCGGACTACGCGACCACGGTGAACCCGGGTACGAACTGGGGTGCGTGGGAGGGTTGGGGTACCTCGCTGGCCTGGTGGGGCAAGGCGTACGGCGCGAACAGCACGCTGGCCGACGCCGTGTTCACCACGAACACCGTGTCCTACAACGGCACCGCGCTGCCCGGGTTGGGGCTGAACATCGTCCGGTACAACGCCGGCGCATGCACCACGAACAGCATCAGCGGCCAGAGCATGGTCGTGTCGCCGAATGTTTCACCCACCCGGCAGATGGACGGGTACTGGTTGGACTGGAACAGCAGCGATCCGAGTTCGTCCAGTTGGAACTGGTTCGCCGATGCCAACCAGCGCAACCTGTTGTGGGCGGCACGGGATCGGGGCGCGAACATCTTCGAGCTGTTCTCCAACTCACCGATGTGGTGGATGTGCGACAACCACAACCCGTCCGGTAACGCGAACGGCAGCCAGGACAACCTGCAGACCTGGAACCACCAGCAGCACGCGGTCTACCTGGCCACGATCGCCAAGTACGCGCACGACCACTGGGGTTTCGACTTCCATTCGGTTGAGGCGTTCAACGAGCCGACTTCCAACTGGTGGACGGCGACCGGTACGCAGGAGGGCTGCCACTTCGGCGTCGCCACCCAGGAAAGCGTCATCCCGTTCCTGCGTTCCGAACTGAACTCCCGAGGCCTGACCGGTGCCATGGTCGCCTCGTCCGACGAGAACACCTATGACCTGGCGTTGAACACCTGGCAGACGTACGGTTCGGCCACCCGGGCCACTGTCGCCAAGATCAACGTCCACGGCTACCAGTACGGCAGCGGCCGCCGCGACCTGCTTTACAGCGCCGCACACGCGGCCGGCAAGGTGTTGTGGAACTCCGAATACGGTGAGGGCGACGCCAGCGGCCTGTCCCTGGCCAGCAATCTGAATCTCGACATGCGCTGGCTGCACCCGACCGCGTGGGTGTACTGGCAGGCAATGGACGGTGGCGGCTGGGGCCTGATCCAGGCGAACGAGTCGGCCGGCACCACCGGCGCGGTCAACACCAAGTTCTACGTGTTGGCGCAGTACACCCGCCACATCCGCCAAGGGATGCGGATCATCGACGGCGGCGAGGCGAACACCACGGCCGCCTACGACAGCGCCAACAAGCGGCTGGTCCTGGTCACCACCAACTACGGCACGGCACAGCGCATCACCTACGACCTGTCGAAATTCACCACGGTCGGCGGCGGCTCAGGCGGCCTTGTCGACCGTTGGGCCACCCAGACCAGTGGCACGGGCGACACCTACACCCACCACACCGACACCCACCTGTCCGGTAAAACCTTCTCCGCAGCGTTCCCGACCAACACGGTCCAGACCTTCCAGATCGACAACGTCGTCGTCTGATCCCGGGGTCCGACGGTCAGGCACAGGCCGGGGCGACGGCGACGTTCCCCGAGTTCTCGTCCACGAGGAGCAGGCTGCCGTCCGACCGGAACATGAGGCCCTGCGGCGCCCCGGCGCCGGTCACGAGGACGCTGACGGCGCCGCTCGCGAGGTTCACGGCGTCCAGCTGACCGGTGCTGAGGTCGGCAACGTAGGCGAGCCCGTTCCTGACCAGAACCTCGTCGAGCGAGCCGAAGCTGCCGATCGCGGTCACCTGCCCGGTGCTCGGGTTGACCCGGTCGAGGCCGGGCTGGTTCTCCACGGCGACCAGGATCGTGCCGTCACCGACGGGCGCCGCGGCGACCGGCCGCCCGAGGTTGCTGGCCACTACCTTCGGCCCGCCGCTGAAGGGCGGCAGCGGCACCGTGTCCAGCTTGCCCTGGGCGGCGTCCGGGAGCAGAAGCAAGCCGGGCTCGATGCCAAGGCCGTCGACACCAAGGTTGCCGTTTGCCGTCAGCTGGACCCAAACCTGCTTCGTGTTCCGCACCGGATCGAAGACGACCACCCGATCCGCGCGCTGCTCCGCGAGCGCGAACTGGCCCGAGGGGAGTTGGACCATACCCTCCGGATTCCGCGCGTCGGCGAAGGTCCTGACGAGATGGCCCTGCGAGTTCAGCTCGGTGATCTGGTTGCCGGTCACGTTGGTGATCCAGACGTTGCCGTCTCGTCCCACGGTGACGTCGTCGGCTCCGTTGACGTGGGCGAACATCGGCAGCGAGCCGAACGCCACCGGTCCGGGGCAGGCAGCGGGATGGACCGCCTTGGGGGCGGCCTGGTGAGCCGGGATCCCGGCGCCTGAGGCCATCGAGCACCCGAGCAGCAGGCCTGGCGCGAGCAGCGCGGCGCGCAGCGGCCAACTCGACATGTTCATCGCAGCGTCCCTCCACACAGCAGTTGGGGACCGCCAAAGGCCTCTCGCCACGGCATATACCGAGCACGGGTACCGCGCCTTCGGCGGGTCAACGCGCGGGGCCGCGAGTGGACGTCATTGGGGTACGACGACCCCGAAGCCCCATAACGTTACGCAAGCAGACCCCCGCGTGGCTCTCACGGAGCAATTGTCAATACCCCTGCCACTTTTAACATATAGCGCGCTGGGGGGCTTGCCGCAAGGCCCGGGTCGTGGTGCAGAATCGTCGGCCGATGCCAGAACCTGCGGAACTGGGGGGCGCGACATGCGTGTCTCGGAAGGGTCGCAATGATTGAGCAGTACGTGTTGGATCTGCACGAGGTTGACCAGATGCAGGTCGCGGTCGTCGGCGGCAAGGGCG
>DATBCR010000308.1:0-4420 GCA_036270375.1 Pseudonocardiaceae bacterium
TCGACCACCAGCACCGAGAACAGTTCCTCCCGCGGGTGCGGGACCATGTTCGCCGGCAGTACGCCGGCTGGCGTGGTTCGAACGGCCTGACCTAAGCCGACGGCAGCCACGTCACTACCTCCCTGGAGTCGGTCGTGCCCCCCGACCGGCACCGGGCCCTTCGTCCGATCAGCCGCGCCACTGATCGACCGAAAGTGGTGTCGACGTTGGCAGCGTAGCCGCCCAAGAGGGTCAGCGGGACGATCAATTGGGTATCTGTCCCGATCGAGTAGTCACTCTTTGCCAGATTTGTCGCACGATCGGGGGACAAATGGGGGAGTAGCTAACGCGAAGAAGCCTCATGACGACATCCCCTGTTTGGGGGTCGAACGCCGCGAAGATCGACTCGCGTTCGGGCGTGTCGCGCGACCACCGAACGGTCCCCGGCAAGATGCCCGGATCGTGCCGTTCGCGAGGATCCCCGGCTGCCAAACGGATTAATCTGTTCCACCGGTTCGCGTATGGGACCCGCTTGCCGGGCCGTTCCTGTGTGGATGCTGTGATGGCCCGTAGCGGCCCTCAGGAGCCGTTCCGCTGGCCGAACAGGGTCACCCCTACGGGTGGTAGGCCGACGGTACTCGCCATCAGCTCACAGAAGGCCTCGCCGTGCGATGCCAATTCCGCGTCGTATGCCGTCCACGATGCGCGCAATTCCAGATCGTCGGTCCTCGGCGGCCCGGATATGTCGCCGAACCGCGCCGACGAAGTCTGGGTGACCGTGCCGCCGAGCGACGTGTGCGCCGCGCCGCAGGTCTCCAGCGCGTCGGTCAGCCAGGACCAGCCGACCTCCGGCAGCAGCGGGTCGGTGGCCAGTTCGACGTCCACCTCGGCCCGCACGTAGACCACCAGCCGCAGCACGCCCGCCCACGCCTGCTCGCCATCCGGGTCGTACAGCAGCACAAGCCGCCCGCTGGCCAGTTCCCCGGCCGGCCCGGTCACCTCGGCGGACACCGCGTGGGCCCAGTGGGCGAGGCGCTGTGGTGCGCGGACGTCGCCGAGTTCGATCTCCGGCCTCGGTCTTACCGACGACAACGACGCCACCGCCTGCCGGAACAACTCCGGCTCCTCCGGTGTAACCGTCACCGGCCCTCCTCGCCACGCCGCCACCAACGCCGCCGACAAGGCAGCCAGCCACGAACCCATCTCGGCCGGCCGAGCAGTTGTCCCGGCCGAAATTGGTCACAAGAGGTGACTGTAGAGCCACCCGGACGTGGGGCGGGCTCGCCACGCCGGGCCGGTGCGTGGCGGTGTCCGACGCCCTGCGGGCACCATGGAACGATGGAGGTGAGATGACCAAGAGCGCACCCGTCTCGGCCCGCCGGGACCTCACGAACGCCCCCCTGCTGGTCGCCGCGCGGGGCGGTCGACCCAGCCGTCCACCGGTCTGGTTCATGCGTCAGGCCGGCCGGTCGCTGCCGGAGTACCGCGCTCTGCGCGAAGGCGTGCCGATGCTCCAGTCGTGCCTGACACCCGAGTTGGCCTGCGAGATCACGCTCCAGCCGGTCCGCAGGCACGGCGTCGACGCCGCCGTCCTGTTCAGCGACATCGTCGTGCCGCTGTACGTGGCCGGGGTGGACGTGGAGATCGTGCCCGGCACGGGGCCAGTGCTCGGCAAGCCGGTTCGCACGGCGGCCGACGTGACCGCGATGCCGGTCCTGGACACCGCCCAGGTCGATCCGGTGGCGGACACGATCCGCTTGTTGATCACCGAGCTGGGTGACACCCCGTTGATTGGCTTCGCCGGGGCGCCGTTCACCCTGGCCTCGTACCTGATCGAGGGCGGCCCGAGCCGGCAGTACCTCCGCACCAAGGCGATGATGCACGGCGATCCGGACACCTGGCACGCCCTCGCCGACCGCCTCGCCGACCTCACGCTGACGTTCCTGCGGGCCCAGATCGCGGCCGGCGTGGACGCCGTGCAGCTGTTCGACTCGTGGGCCGGGGCGCTGTCCGAACGTGACTACCGGCGGTTCGTGCTGCCGCACTCGACGAAGGTGCTGGCGGGCCTCGCGGATGCCGGTGTGCCGCGCATCCACTTCGGCGTCGGCACCGGCGAACTGCTCGGCGCGATGCGGCAGGCGGGCGCGGACGTCGTCGGCGTCGACTGGCGGGTGCCGCTGGACGTGGCCGTCGAACGGCTGGTGTGCGCGGTGCCGGACGGGCCGGCACCGGTCGTGCAGGGCAACCTCGACCCGGCGTTGCTGCTTGCCGACTGGCCGGTGATCGAGGCCGAGGTCCGCCGGGTGCTCGCGGAGGGCCGGGCGGCCGGCGGGCACGTGTTCAACCTCGGTCACGGCGTGCTGCCGGAGACCGATCCGACCGTGCTGACCCGGGTCACGGAACTGGTGCACGGCCTGACGGGGGAGTGACACCGATGCGGGTGGCCGTGGTGGGCGGCGGTCTGGCCGGTCTGGCCGCCGCGTACCGGTTGCGGCGGGCGCTCGGGCCGGACGTCGAGATCACGGTGATCGAGCTGTCGGCGCGGCTCGGCGGCAAGCTGCGCACGGTCGAACTGGCCGGTCATCCGTATGACGTTGGTGCGGAAGCATTTCTGGCTCGACGACCGGAGATTCCCGCGCTGCTCGGCGAACTCGGGATGTCCGGCGAACTGGTGCATCCGACCGCGGCCACGGCCGGCATCCGGGCCGGTGGCCGGACCCGTGCGATCCCGGCCGGGACGGTGCTCGGCGTGCCGGTGAGTGCGGCGGCGGTGGCGGATGTGCTGTCCGAGAACGGATTGCGGCGGGTGGCGGGTGAGGCCGACCTGCCGCCGCTTCAGTTGGACAGGGACGTCTCGGTTGGTGAGCTGTTGACGACGCGGCTCGGGCCGGAGGTGTCGGACCGGTTGGTCGATCCGCTCCTCGGCGGCGTCTACGCCGGTCGCGCCGGCAATCTCGGCCTGCGGGCCACAATGCCGGCCCTGGCAGCGAAACTGGACGCCGGCGCCGGTTCGGTGCTGGCGGCGGCCGCCGGTTTGGTGCAACCGTCCAACGGCACCAGGACTCCGGTGTTCGGCACGGTGACGGGCGGCCTCGGCACGCTGACCGACCGGCTGGCGTCCGCGTCCGGCGCGGTGATCCGGCACGGCCTGCCGGTACACGCGTTGCACCGCACCGACTTCGGCTGGCAGCTGGACCTCGGATCGGTGCCACGGCCGGAATTCCTGGACGCCGACGCCGTGATCCTTGCCGTGCCCGCACCCGCCGCCCGCCGCCTGCTCGCCGACATCGCGCCGGCGGCATCCTCCGCGTACGGCAGGATCGATCTGGCGTCGATGGCGGTCGTCGCCCTCGCCCTGCCGCCGGACGCCGCGGTGCCCGACTCGTCCGGCGTGCTCCTGGCATCCGGCGAACGACACGCCGACGGAATTCCCTTCACCGCCAAGGGCTTCACATTCTCCAGCCGCAAATGGGCCCACGTCGGCGGTCCAGGGCACCTGCTGATCCGCGGCTCTGTCGGACGTTTCGGCGAAGCCGAAGTGCTGCAACGAGAAGACGCCGACCTGATCGCCGCCGTCCGGGCCGACCTGGCCGAACTCACCGGCGTCACGGCGGAACCGATGGACGCCATCCTGACCCGCTGGGGCGGCGGCCTACCTCAGTACGGGGTTGGCCATCTGGACCTCGTCGACACCATCGAACGGTCGGTGGCCGACATCCCCGGCCTGGCCGTCGCGGGCGCCGCCCTGCACGGCGTCGGCCTGCCGGGCTGCGTGGCGGGCGCCGACATGGCCGCACAGCGCGTGGCCGACCACCTGCGCACAATGCGACCAGGTGTCCGGCAATGATCAGTCGGAAATCGCCGCCAACGCCGTCACCTTCGTGATTCGCCCGCGTACCAACAGTTCCCCCGCTACCGCGTTGCGCTTGCCGAACGCATCGGCCACGTCCGCGCCCATGTAGCGGCCGCCGAGCCGGGTCGCCCACACCAGCATCTCGTCCAGGTCCTCCGACAGCGTCGCCTCCGCGTGCACGGTCACGTAGGAGTACGGCGGGACTGCCTCGTCGACGCACATGCAGAACCGTGGGTCGCGCCGCAGCGCCTTGGCCTTGATGGTGGTGGTGTGTGTGGTGAACAGCACAAAATCGTCGGTCCCGTCCGAATCCAGCACGAACCACACCGGCACCACCTGCGGTGCGCCATTGGCACGTACTACGGCAAGTTTGCCAGTCCTGGTGCCGGTCGAGACGAACTCGCGCCACTCGTCCCTGGACATCCTGTGCATCGGCAGACCTCCGGCGAAGTGCTTGATTCGTGCCCTTTTGACGGCGTTGACCAGCATTGACCACAACACGGCGCACGAACCCACAGGGCGCGCGACCGCGACCAGTGGAAGTATGGAGGGCATGGCCCGCCTCAACTACAACGAACTGAACAACAC